>JANJXE010000051.1 GCA_024709185.1 Paludibacter sp. | reverse complement strand
AGCAGAACTGGGAATGTTTCCTTATTTTGGGAAAGCATTTACCTATGCCACCGGCGACTTTGGGAATGCCATTTTATCAAAGTACCCCTTTTACAATGCCCGCACTATCTCGTCGCGTCCAACCGGAGCCAGCGAAATGAGAGCCTGTTCGTGGATTGATATTGTGATGCCGGGCAAACGAAAGGTCAGGGTGGGAGTGACCCATTTGGATGTAGCCAGCGACGAACAGGTACGTATCAGTATGTTGGGTACCATCAATACACAGATGCTCACCGACACTGGTTTGCCGACAATTCTTGCCGGCGATTTTAACGCTACACCCGACTCTGAAACACTGAGTTATGCCCGTTTTCGCTGGCAGGATATCGGCGAAGGAACCGGTAATACCATTTCGAGTACCAACCCAACCAAGCGCATCGATTATGTGATGGGTTTTCCCAAAAGCTGGATTCGGAAAAATTACCAGGTGGTTTGCTACCCCGACCTGTCCGACCATTGTTTTATTGTAGCCGATGTTGAACATCCGTAAAATGCTGAATATGAAGAATATGTTTAAATGGATGATTGTTTCGGTAGTTCTGCTGACTGCCTGCAAGGATCCTGTTCCCGATACCGGATATGTGGCCCCCGATCCACCGATTGAAATCAACGATCGCAACCTCATTACCCTGGAATTTTACTCCCGGCTCAATGATGAAACACTTTTTGGGCCGGATGGATACCAACCCATCGTTGATCGTATTAATACCACTACGACAGCCCTGGCTTATTTTTTCGATCGTTCCGATGTATTGATCGGACAAAAATCATCGGTTGTGGATGTCGCTCTGAAAACCAAAACAAAAGCGTTTTTTGTTCAAAACCATCTGAGTGCGACCTATGCTGAGGGTACAGGGATGCTGGTACGCCCCATCATTAATGCTTTTGATGGATTTGTGGCTCCCGATACCCTGTTTGCCGGGGGATGTACCCTGATGGCGCCCCTGGGACAGCCGGTTACTGTAACCCTGATGACATGCAGAGTAATGTATAAACCTCAGTTTCGGGCGCTGGTCAACAACCTGGGCGACGGGCTAAAAACCAACCGCTTACTAACCGGGACAATCAGCAATGCTTTAGCAGAGGAGTTCAGTAGTTACCTGAAATATAACCTCAGGGATTTTCGGTTATCGTTTTATAAGCCGGATGCAGGAGCCACAGAGTACCAGCTTTTTATTCTCACCCCGCTGAATTTTGTTTTCCGGGGAGCTGTGGCCTCGACGGTTGGAGCAGTACCGCTATACGAATGTAAAATTGAATACTTACGCTAATGAATCGGACAATGAAATTAAAAATTTTGATATGCTTTGCAGGATTGTTGATTGCAGCACAGTTGCTGGCTCAATCGACCCAATTGAGGGTAATGACCTATAACCTTCGTTTTGGAGAGCTCGCATCGCTGGAGGAAATGGCTACCTACATACGTAGTCAGCAACCCGACCTTGTGGCCTTGCAGGAATGCGATTGGAAAACCACACGAGCACGTGCCCCCAAACAGGCAGGTAAAGCATTTGTCAACGAGCTGGCTTATCATTCAGGATTATTCGGAATTTTTGGAAAGGCCATCAATTATGCCGGAGGGTACTATGGTGTAGGCATTCTCTCCCGGTATCCCATCCTTCGCTCCGAACGGGTTTTACTTCCTAATCCGGAGCCGGCCAAAGAACAACGTGTTATGTTGATTGCCGAAATCGAACTTCCGGATCATTCGGTGGTGACATTTATTTCTACTCATCTGGAAGTTTCGTCGGATAAAGCCAGAACGGCTCAGATTGAGTTTATCAACGAAAAGGTAAAAGAGCTGAAAACACCGGTGATACTGGCAGGTGATTTCAATGCAATTCCATCTTCCACTGAAATAAAATCAGGCATGGCACAATGGTTTGCTGCAACCGATACCAACTTTACCTACGCCAGTACTAAGCCGGAAATAAAAATCGATTATATCTACGGGCTGCCTGCGAATCGGTTCAACCTGCTTGAAACACGTACCGATAGCAGCTGCATGCTTTCCGATCATTTTCCGGTACTTTCTGTTCTTGAATTGAAAAAAAAATCCAATTACTAACTCAAAATTCATAGTTTATGAAAAAGCTCAATTTCTTATTTTTGATCCTTCTGTCCGCATCGTTTGTATTTGTTTCCTGCGATAAGGACGATGTGAAGGAAGCAAACGTGCAGTTTACCCTTGAAAAGACGGCGCTTGATGTCGTAAAATTTGCCGAACCTGTTATCGTTAAAGGTACAATTACAGCCGACAAGGCAATTACCGGCATTTATCTTACAGGAGTAAAAAAGGAAGAAAATGTATATGTAGCAAAAGGGGAACCGCAGGAATACAAAGCCAACGGACAGACCACCGTAAATCTCGATATGGAGTACTTTGTCGACAGCAAGGAAATGACCCATATCGAAATTAAAGTTGCAGTGGGTGATGCGTCTAAAAATGCATACATCAGTGTGGCATCAGTAACCGGAGAAGCAAAAGGTTCTGCTTTCCTCGGACAGGTTATCCTGCGTGCCGATACCATGGTATGGAATGCCGAAAACCGTCCCGATATATATACAACTCCGAATACCGGTGCTGAGGCTAAAACAGCATCTTTCTTTTCCATTCACGGGGTTACTATCAATGGCGTTAAAAAACATGTACTCACAGGCGACGAGATGCGTTCGGTTCAAGGTTTGAACGGTAGTTTTGCTTTTGTAAATGTGCTTCAGAATACGGCTAACAAGGCCTATATCGGTAGTCAGCGCGGCTATATGTTTACGAATATGTGGCCTTCTCAGCTGGGAGGCGGTACCACCGGTCGTCAGTGCGATCTCTATGAAATCGGAGGAAAAGCGATTCGTCTCGCCAATGTCGATACAACTTCATTTCGAATTGTTACCGGATCGTGGATTGGCAACGATTGGAACGAAGCCCGGTATAAATTTGTAGATTCTTTATTCCTGGTCATCTCCGATGAAGCAACTACCGATGCGGCAAAGATGAGAGCCTATTATCAGCTGGGTAAAATTCAGACCACACTCGACAATTCGACATTGGGAGAACAAAACAATCCAACCAACCTTGGATCCCTGAACTTTGCTCGCCGCAGAGCGAATGCCGGGACCACAGGAACAGCCGCTATGGTGGAACAGTTCCGTGCAGGCGACTACATTGTATTGAAAAATATAAAGGGTGGTAAGTTGTACTATGGAATTATGCAGATTGTGCAGATGTACGACGACACACAGGCCTTTGTGAATGTGGAAGGCGTAGGTCAGAAGATAGGTCAGGAAGAAGCCAAACAGCTTTTCCATAAACCGCTGATTCTGAATGTAAAGGTTCAAACTCAATTGTAATTGTTCAAACGGGATAATTTCGCACTGCCATGAGTATTCTCACCATTTCAATATTGGTTATTGTCAGTATTTTGCTGATTATCGTATTGACGTCCATAGTCAGGCTCAACGCTTTTCTGTCGTTGTTTGTCACAGCCCTGCTGCTGGCAATAGCCACATTGCCCGACCGTTCGGTGGTGGAGATCTTACAACAGGGCTTTGGTTCCACTCTGGCTTCGATTGGTTTTCTGATTATTTTCGGAGCCATTATTGCCGTTGTGCTCGATCATACGGGCGGAGCCGTTAGCATTGCGACTTCTATCCTGAAGAAAACAGGAACCCACACGGCAGCTCCGGCCATCGGAATTACAGGTTTCGTAACCGGACTGCCCATTTTTTGTGATTCAGGTTATATCATTCTCAGCGGTCTTACCGGTTCGTTCAGTGCAAAAGGGAAAGTAGCGTTGCCGCTGGTTGCCTTTGTGTTGGCTACATCGCTGTATTCGGTGCACTGTCTTGTCCCGACACATCCCGGTGCACTTGCCGCTTCGGGAATCATGAATGCCAACCTGGGATACCTCATCCTGCTCGGCACTTTGTTTGCCATACCAGCGACTCTCATGGCTTACTGGTGGATCAAATGGAGAACGGGCAGCCAGTTGATGCAGGAGCCACTGGTGCCGGTAGCGCCCGAAAAACGGGAGCTTCCTTCGGTGTCGCTTTCATTACTTCCGGTACTAACGCCCATTGTGCTTATTGCAATTCGTTCCCTGCTCACCATTATCGACGCTGCAGATGCTACATTGATAACCCGTGTACTGGCATTTATCGGACAACCGGTGATGGCGCTGCTCATGGGAGTTGTG
>JANJXE010000047.1 GCA_024709185.1 Paludibacter sp. | reverse complement strand
AATCGGAAGCTACGTCCCCGGGCTTGTAACCCTGTGCCTGAACGGAAAGGCCCAGAAAAAGGGCAAATGTGAGTGCAACTGCTTTCATGTGTTGGTGAGTTTTAATATAGTTGTTATTGAAAATTAGTATTGAACAGAAATAAACCGAAACTTTCCACCAATTGGATTCTGTCGGTTCGTTTCAGGATTTATTCAATTGATTGATAATAGTCTCCAGTTCTTCTTTGTGCAGGGGTTTCTCGACAAATTTGAGCTTCTTACCGTTTTTATAAAACACGGTGGCAGGAATAGAGCCTTTCCAACTCGCATCTACACGGGGCATCCAGTAATTCATCCTGCGTAATTCATCCAGCAGGTAGATATCCACGTTCAGCTTGTTTTCAGCCGCAAAGGGAATCACATCGCTTTGCCAGTCGTCTTTATTATCTACCGACACAAGGATCATTTTAAAGTCCTTACGACTGCTCATTTTTTCGTTCACAGCCATAAAATCGGGCAATTCCTTCACACAGGGCGGACACCAGTTAGCCCAGAAATTAATCACATACAAAACATCATCCTGCTTATCAATCAGCTTTTCATACTCTTCAAATTTAATAACTTCCCGTTTGAAAGCCGACTGTGCCGACACGCTAACGGTAAGCAGGATAAGAAGAGAAACAACAAGTATTCGCATAATCTTATTTATAATGATTCGGGATTAGAACTCATCAAAGTAACAGAATGTTCAGTTCTTCGAATATCACAGACCAGTTTTTCAACTTTTTTACCTAAACTCAACTAAAAAAGCACCGAAATTGATGATTTTAAACATCAATTTCGGTGCTTTGAATATTGGCGGATTATAGGAATGAAAAACCTAAGCTAAACAGTCCGCGAAATCAGGCAACGGTAAGGCTGCAAACCCGCGACTGTGTGAGTTTAAGTACTTTCCCGATATGAGTGAAGCATATTCGACTATACTAAAGCTAACCCGCGACTGTTACAGTATTAATATCCGCGAATCGCCTCAATTCCCGGCAACACACGGCCTTCGATGGCTTCCAGCAAAGCGCCGCCACCGGTCGATACATACGATACCTGATCGGCAATGCCAAACTTGTTCACACAGGCCACCGAGTCGCCACCGCCTACCAGCGAGAAAGCGCCGTTTTTGGTAGCTTCCACAATGGCATTACCCACGGCACGCGAACCAGATGTGAAATTATCGAATTCAAATACGCCGGTCGGACCGTTCCACAAAATAGTTTTAGAATTTTTGATTACTTCGGCAAAGTTTTTTTCTGTTTCAGGACCAATATCCAGTCCTTCCCATCCTTCTGGAATCGAACCCACCTTTACAAACTTCGTATTGGCATCGTTGCTGAAAGCATCAGCGATTTTAGCATCTACTGCCAACACGATGTTCACTCCGTTTTTCTTTCCTTTTTCAAGCAATTCGAGGGCCAGGTCAAGCTTGTCGGTTTCGCAAATCGAATTTCCCACTTCACCGCCCAGGGCTTTGGTGAAGGTATAGGTCATTCCACCGGCAATAATCAGGTTATCCACCTTAGTGAGCAGGTTTTCGATGATTTCAATTTTCGAGGAAACTTTTGAACCACCCATGATAGCAGTAAACGGACGGGCAGTGTCGGTCATGATTTTCTCAACGGCCAGTACTTCTTTTTCCATCAGATATCCAAACATCTTATTTTCGGCATCGAAATGCTTAGCGATAAGTGCAGTGGATGCATGTGCACGGTGAGCCGTTCCAAAGGCATCGTTTACGTAGCAATCGGCATAAGCAGCCAGTTTAGCCGTAAACTCCTTTTGACTTTCCTTTACCACTTTCTTGGCAGCAGCTTTTTCCTCTTCAGTAGCAAACTCACCACGGGGCTTGCCTTCTTCTTCGGCATAAAAGCGAAGATTTTCCAGGAGAAGCGCTTCGCCCGGTTTAAGGGCAGCCGCCATAGCAGCAGTAGCATCGCCCATACAGTCGGGAGCAAATTGAACAGGCACACCCAACAATTTCGAAACGTGATCCACAATTACCCTCAGCGAATACTTCGGATCCGGATTTTTCTTGGGACGACCCATGTGAGAAGCCAGAATAAGACTACCACCATCTGCCAGAATTTTCTTAAGAGTCGGCATGGCAGCACGGATACGGGTATCGTCGGTTATCGCAAAGTTTTCGTCCACGGGAACGTTGAAGTCGACGCGCACAAAGGCCTTTTTGCCTGAAAAATTAAATTGATCAATTGATTGCATAAGCTATTGATTAGTTGGTTTTAAATTCGTAATTCACTTTTTTCAGTTCTTCGTTGGCTTCCACAATCTTCTTCTTCAGATTTTCCTTGTAGTTAGCCAGTTTAATTTGAAGTTCCACATCGGCGGTAGCCATGATTTGTACAGCCAGCAGGGCAGCATTCAGTGCACCGTTTACTCCCACAGTAGCCACCGGAATGCCCGGAGGCATTTGTACAATGGCTAACAGCGCATCCATTCCATCCATCCCTGCATTAATGGGAACACCGATAACAGGCAGTGTAGTCATCGACGCAATGACGCCGGGCAAATGAGCCGCCATACCTGCAGCAGCAATAATTACCTGAATACCGTTTTCCCGCGCTTTTGTAGCAAAGGCCTCCACTTCGCGCGGAGTACGGTGTGCTGAGAGGGCATTAATTTCGAACGGGATCTGAAATTCGTTGAGCAAGGCAGCCGCTTTTTCCATAACCGGAAGATCGGACGTGCTGCCCATAATGATACTAACTTTGGGATTCATCGATCTAAACAATTAACCAATTAAAGCAGCATATTCTTCAGCCGACATCAATGCATCCAACTGAGCAGCATTGGTCAGCGTTACTTTAATCATCCAGCCTTCGCCGTAGGGATCGTTATTTACCAATTCAGGTGCATCTTCAAGCGCAGCATTGAGCTCTTCAACAGTTCCTGCCACAGGCATAAAAAGTTCCGAAACTGTTTTCACAGCTTCCACGGTTCCGAAAACAGCACCTTCTTCGAGCGATTCGCCCACGGTTTCCACTTCCACAAACACAATTTCACCCAGTTCGCCCTGAGCGTAGTCGGTAATACCAATGTAAGCCTGATCACCTTCAACACGAATCCACTCGTGTTCCTTTGTGTACTTTAAGTTCGTCGGAATGTTCATAATATTATTTGTTTGATGTGTATATAAAATTCAATATTTAAATTTGCAATACAGCGGAAAATGGTCCGAACCATGCTGGTCGTTTTCCATCTTAAAAGCTGTAAGTTCAATCCGGGGATCGTACAAAACCTGATCGATTCGGAACTTGAAAAGTGATTCATTGAAGGTATAATCGAAGCCAAAACCCTTTTCCTGAAAAACATCCTTTAAATCGCCCCGGATGCGCGCATAGGTATACGAATAGGGAACGTCGTTGAAGTCGCCTGCAACAATCACCGGATAAGGCGATTGATTAACATGAGCCTTCACAATATCGGCCTGACCGGCACGGATTCGGGAAGCAGCTCCCAGTTTGCCCGACAAATGAAGCGTAGTACCCGTTAGTGCTTCTGTATCGAAATTCTCCCTGAGTCGGGTTGCCATTTGCTTATCGCTTTCAGTAAGTTTGTTCGACTCGAGGTGGCAATTGTAGATTCGAATCACTTCAGAATCCGGAAGTTGAACATCGATATACGTAGCTGTATTGTAAATGGATTTCAGGTCGAGAATTCCTTTTCCTACAATCGGAAATTTGGAAAAGGTAGCCACTCCGAAGGCCGACCAGGGAGAGTCGGTGTGATAATACACATGCTGATAAGGATACACACTGAATATCCTGTCCAGATCTTCCCGGGTAAGATGTTCCTCGGCTACACAGGCCGAAAATTCCTGAATCAGCAACACATCGGGAAACCGATCGAGGGAATACTGAATCACCGGATTTGGTTTTTTCTCAGTATGATTTGCCATCATGTGATTTGCCTGCGTATTGTAGGTAATCAGACTGAATCCTTCGGCAGTTTCGATATTGACTGTTTTCTGCGCTCTGTAGTTGAGCGGTAATGCTACCTGTACAGCTTCGATGCCGATAAGAAGCGCCACCAGTGAAAGCAGGAAGAACCACTTGCGAACGACAACCCAGAAAACGACGAAAGCGATATTTCCAAGTATAAAAAAAGGTAATCCTAACGCGAGGTAGGAAGGCAACAAAAGTTTCTCGGGGCTAATGCGGGCAGCAAGCACGGTAAAAAGGAATAAACCGGCAAGCACCAGGTTTACACTGAAAAGCAGGATTTTTAATACATTTCTGCCCAGATTCATACAAAAAACCGGATTACCGGTTAGTTTTTACGTTGTTGAAATAATGTATTCTTTTCATCGTCGGTAAGGCTGCTGTATCCCGATGCTTTCACTTTATCGAGTATTCTGTCGATTTCAGCCATATTCCTGGCTTTGTGCATGTTGTACTCGGCATCGGTCATTTTAGTACGTTGACCACCTCCTTTCTTCACCTTTAATTTTCGGGGCCTAAAGAGTGTAGTCAGCGAATCGATTAACCGTGATGTCCTTCGGGTCAGGTCCTTTCCGCGTCGCAAAGATACGATAAAAATATAACCGTACAAAGCCCCACCGAGATGAGCAATTTCACCTCCGGCATTCGACGAGGTGATGCTGAACAGGCTTATCAGCACAGCTACCAGAGCTATGTATTTGAGTTTCACATTTCCCAACAGAAAAAACCGCAGTTCCATATTGGGGGCCTGCATTGCAGTAGCCACTATGATGGCCATTATGGAACCCGATGCTCCCATCAACACACTGAAACCTGTCATCCCCTGAAAAAGCGGAAAGAGGTTGTAGAAAAGCATATACAATAATCCGGCAGTAAGGCCGCCCAACAGATAAAGCCCGGTAAGTTGTTTACCGGTATGGTACATCAGGAAAAGCTTTCCAAACCAATACAGGGCAATCATATTAAAGGCCAGATGAAACAGGTCTTTGTGTAAAAACATGTAACTAATGAGAGTCCAGGGATAATAAAGCAGTTGACCAAAACTGGCCGGTAAGGCAAGCCACTGGTAAATGCCATCACCATTAATAATGAAAAGCTTTAGAAAGATGAGCAGCAACTGCAAAATAGCATATACGGCCACATTAATAAAAATCAGGCGTATAGCAACAGTACCCTGTCGATAGGTTTCTTTTAAATTGTCAAGCAGATTCATATATTGATATGGTTACCAGTTACGAAATTGATTTTTTCTCCAGATTAAAATTAAAATTAATCCGAAGAGCATACCGCCAAGGTGAGCAAAATGGGCCACACTATCACCTGAGAAATTGGCTACACCCAGAAATAACTCGGCTACACCATACAGAATTACGAATACACGTGCTTTAATGGGAACCGGAAAAAAGAGCATCATCAGTTTCACTTCAGGGAATAACCAGCCAAATGCAAGCAACAGTCCGAATACCGAACCCGATGCCCCCACTGTGACCGGAAGATTCAGAAACATCGTTTTCAATTCGATGATATCGGACGGGCCCATAGCGCTGAAGTTACTAAAACGGAAGTATTTTTCAAGCACATGCTGATAGGCTTCGAGCTCTGCTGCCGAACCGGAAGAAATGGCTATATTGAGAGCATTAATAACTGAATGAAATTCGACCGTCCAGAAAAGTTGTTGAATAATACCTGCGCCAACACCCGTAACCATGTAGTAAAACAGAAAACGTTTGGGACCCCAGTAATTTTCAAGTACCCCGCCAAACATATACAGCGCAAACATATTAAAAAACACATGCCCAAACCCACCGTGCATAAACATATAGGTCATCAGCTGTGCCGGGTTGAATCGTTCGGAAGCCCAGTAATGCATCCCCAGGATGTCGGTAAGATCGACAGATAGCCCCCACCTGCGAAGGAAGGAAGGTAACACCAGAGTTGCCAGCCACATGATCAGGTTGATGGCAATCAGATTTTTTACGACCGGCGGTATGGAGTCAAGAAAAGAAGAGCGGTTGCTGTACATACTTTTATGAATATTGTGCTACAAAAATAGTCATTTTTCAGGCTAAAATATGTTTTCTAACATCTTTTTTGTTTCAGATAAAAAAAAGTTATATTTTTTTGCACTAAAAATTTGTTTTTTAAACACAATCTATTACATTTGTCAGCTGATAGTCAAACACAGGTGTCTAATCTATAAATTATTACATTATTATGAACAAAGCTGAGTTAATCAATGCGATCGCCGAAGGAGCCGGTCTGAGTAAAGCTGATGCTAAAAAAGCACTCGATGCTACCATTAAAGCTGTATCCAATGCATTAGTTGCAGGTGATAAAGTAAGTCTGGTTGGTTTTGGAACATTCTCTGTTTCTGAGAGAACTGCTCGTCAGGGTATCAACCCAAAAACAAAACAAGCAATTACCATTGAAGCCAAAAAAGTTGCTAAATTTAAAGCAGGAGCTGAACTTGCAGCCGCAGTAAATTAAATACAGGTTCAACCTATTAGAATAAGGAATATGAGTAGTCATATTCCTTTTTTGCTTTTTATAGCGCTTACCAACTTAAAGGAGCGTAAAATTAGCCATTTTTAACCTCACTGCCAGAATATATTTAGTAACTTTGCGATTGATTTCTCTATTTTCAATTAAAAAAATGAAACATGAAACGTATAGTTATTTTGCTTTCACTGGCTATCTTTGCAGGTTTACTTACGGCACAACAGCCGGTACTGACCTTCGATAAAACCACACACGATTTTGGTAAAATTAAAGAAGAAAACGGACTGGCTACAGTGACCTTTTCCTTTACCAATAAGGGAGATGCGCCACTGGTGATCAACAGAGTGCAGGCAGCCTGTGGTTGTACCACACCTACCTGGACCAAAGAACCAATTCTTCCGGGTAAGAAAGGCACCGTAACAGCAGCCTACAATCCCCAAAATCGCCCGGGTAGTTTTATTAAAACTATCACTGTATTCAGCAATGCCGGAAGCAATGCCACTGTGCTTACCATTAAGGGTGATGTTACTCCCAAACCGGCAGTAATGAACCAATAGAAATGTCGGCACATCAACATCCGGAAAACGACCCTGCCTACAAAGGACTTTCGGTGAACAAAGGCATTAGTGATGTTCCCATCGTCAATCCGTATCTTACAAAAAAAGCGAAGCGACGGAATTATTCAGTCGATGAGTATGTGACAGGCATACTGGCAGGGAATATTTCAGTTCTTAGTCAGGCAGTTACGTTGGTCGAAAGTTCATTGCCCGAACACCAGGCCATTGCCCAGGAAGTAATTGAAAAATGCCTTCCGTATACCGGCAATTCCATCCGGCTGGGTATTACGGGCGTTCCGGGAGCAGGGAAAAGCACCTTTATCGAGGCCCTGGGGATGTACCTCATCCGCCGGAATCACAAGCTGGCAGTTTTAGCCATTGACCCCAGCAGTGAGCGTTCGAAAGGAAGTATTCTCGGCGACAAAACCCGAATGGAGGAACTCTCTGTCGCCAGCAATGCATTTATTCGTCCTTCCCCTTCTGCAGGTTCGCTGGGTGGAGTGGCCCGTAAAACCCGCGAAAGCATTATCCTGTGTGAGGCAGCCGGTTTCGATACTATTTTTGTTGAAACAGTAGGTGTGGGCCAGTCAGAAACGGCCGTTCATTCGATGGTCGATTTTTTCCTGTTGCTGCAGCTGGCCGGAACCGGCGATGAACTTCAGGGAATCAAACGGGGTATCATGGAAATGGCCGATGGAATTGCGATCAACAAATGCGATGGGTCGAATGTGGAAAAAGCCATGCTCGCTAAAGCCCAATTTCAGAACGCACTACATCTGTTTCCTGTAAGTGAATCGGGATGGACTCCTGAGGTGATTCCCTGTTCTTCAATTGATAAAAATGGAATTGATGAAATCTGGACAATGATTGAAAAGTTCGTTGCTTTTACCAGAGAAAATGGATTTTTCCACCATCACCGTAATCAGCAATCGCGTTATTGGATGTACGAAACCATTAACGAACAGCTTCGTTCGCGGTTTTATCAGAATCCTGAACTAAAGAAAATGCTGAGTGCCATGGAAGAAAAGGTGATTTCCAACGAAGTCAGTTCGTTTATCGGAGCAAAAAACCTTCTTGACGCTTATAGTAAGATGCAGGGATAATCCAACTTAGTTACACAAAAAAAGCAGTGGAATTCTATCGTTTCCACTGCTTTTTTGTGTATGAACGGGTAATTTCCTCAGCGATTGTATATCATGCCGGCAGCTACCTGCGAGGCCACTTCTTCACTTTTCAGTGCACCAACCAGCTTCAGAGCAAAATCGACAGCCACTCCGGGGCCTTTGGCAGTAAACACATTACCCGACTGCACGACGGTTTCCGTCGAAACAATGGCACCATGCAGGTATGATTCAAAACCGGGATAACAAATAGCTTCTTTTCCTTTCAGGATACCCATCTTTCCCAGAATAGAGGGCGCTGCACATATAGCTGCGATAGTATTACCTGCACCGGCCTGCTGAGCAATCAGTCCACGTAAACCTTCATGTACCTCCAGATTAAGAGTCCCCGGCATTCCACCCGGCAGGAAAATCAGGTAGTCGCCATCGAGACTCAGTTCTTCGAATACTGCATCGGCAGCCACTGTGATACCATGGGCACCGGTAACCAACTGATCGCCCGAAACAGAAACAGTTGTGACATCCAGTTCAGCACGACGAAACACATCGATTGGAGCAATTGCTTCAATTTCTTCAAAACCTTCGGCTAAAAATAAATATATCTTCATACGCTTATCTATTTTAGATATTCAGTAAATATTGTACTTAACTGACAAAAACAGTAACCGGACAGACTTTTTCCAGCTACCGTAATCTGAAATTATACGTTATGGTTCCTACCGAAACACCATCGCCCGATGAAAAGCGGGTTTGACGGGCAGCTGTCAGGGCAGCCTGTTGCAGGGTTCGGTTCGAAATATTTGTAGGTCGCGAAATGGATGCCGACACCACATCTCCCCCGGCATTTACCCGTATTTCTACTGTGACTATCCCCTCTTCGTTTTGATCGTAACGGGGTGTTGGCATCGAC
Organism: Paludibacter sp.; assembly: GCA_024709185.1. Classification (GTDB taxonomy): domain Bacteria; phylum Bacteroidota; class Bacteroidia; order Bacteroidales; family Paludibacteraceae; genus Paludibacter. The sequence continues at coordinate 1,773 of JANJXE010000047.1, read as the reverse complement.
CCCAGAAGGTTTCGACCACTTAGCGACCAGGAGTTACCACCCATAGTTCCCGATCCTACCGGATTACCAGCTGTTGTTTCCGAAGTAGTACGTCCACTTCCCGATGTGGTAGAATTACCAAACGATCCACCAATCAAATCATCGGCTTTTTGCTGCGCTTGCTGCTCCTTTTGGAGCTGATCGCGTGAACTGGTTTTTGTCGATTTGGTTGCCTCGGTTTTACGTTTCGATTCGGTGATGCTTACCGATTGATCGGTCTGAGTGATCAGTTTTTCCTCTTTGGCCGGCATTGGAACCGATTGTGTAGCCACATTCTGAGTCGGCTGTGGCGCCATACCACCTCCATCGAATGCTTCGCCAAAGCTAATCATTACTCCATCATCCTCAGGTTCCCGTTGCATGCCCGGCATAACCACCAGCAACAGAATCAGGAGAACAAGCAAAGCAAAGAGTGCTGTACCGGTTGATGCATAGATTTCTGATCGTCTCATTTGTTTCAATTATTTTGAAGTGGATGCTTTGGTGGCAATTACCAGCTTCAACTGATGTTGATTGGCAATATCAAGCACCCGCACCACTTCTTTGTAAGCGATTTCCTGATCGGCATGCAGTGCGATATAAGTTGTTGAATCACGTGCCACCAGGTTCATAATATACGACTCGAGCATCTCAGGAGCAATCTGTTCGGGCCGGGCATTCCCTTCTGCAATGAAGTAACGGCCGGTATTATCGATCGACACCTTTGCCACCACCGAACGGGTCGATGTGGTAGCTTTACTTTGCGGAAGATTCAGCTTGATATCGTTGGGCGATGACATGGTGGATGCCATAATAAAGAATAACAACAACAAAAAGATGATATCCGTCATCGACGACATCGAAAAACCGGCTTCCGCTTTTAAACGTTTCTTTAATGCCATAATATTAAGCAGGTTCGTTTAATAAATCAAGGAACTCCATGGTACGTGCTTCCAGCTTACGAACTACTGAATCGACACGCGAAATCAGGTAGTTATATCCGAAATAGGCAATTATACCAACAATAAGTCCGGCAATCGTGGTTACCATGGCCTGATACATCCCCTGCGATAAATCCTGCAACTGAATTGTACCTGTGTTGTTGAGCGACATATTGTAGAAAGTTGTAACCATCCCTGTAACAGTACCCAGAAAGCCCAGCATCGGTGCTCCTCCGGCAATGGATGCCATAATTACGAGACCTTTTTCAAGATTGGCAATTTCGAGATTGCCTACATTTTCAATGGCCACCAACACATCATTCATCGGACGACCCAGGCGGCTTATTCCTTTATCAACCATTCGGGAAGCAGGACTATCTGTCTCCCTGCATAACTTCCGGGCTGCCTCTATCTTACCATCGTAAATATAATCCTTGATCCGGTTCATAAACGAATTATCTTCCTGCATTGCGTGCTTGAGTGTTGTCATACGTTCGATAAACATATACACGGCCAGCGCAAGCATTATAGCCAGCACAATCATAATCGGGCCACCATAGGTTGCCATCGTCCATAAATTCATGCCTTCGGCAGCCGGAGCGGGTTCGGGAGCTACAATTTGTAGCAGTACAAGCATCAGGTTGTTCATTGTTGAATTAAAAATTGATTAGTTGAGTTGTTTTTTATACAAATTGATCGTTTTTTCGAGTCCAAAATACAACGCATATGCTATAAATTCATTTACGATAGAAACTTAGTGTATTACCGGCAGGCATTGTTTAAGGTATGCAATGTTTTACAGACTAAGGTCATT
>JANJXE010000007.1 GCA_024709185.1 Paludibacter sp. | reverse complement strand
CCGAACAAGATCAGGATGCCGGAAATCCCGACAACGGAGGACTCTCCAATCCGGTCGATTTCATGAATAAGGCGTTAAAAGAGATACCTACCACACGTATTATGATTGATGGTTACGGTCAGTACAGACTATCGGAAAGATTAGTGATGCGGGCGTCGGGAGGTGCGATGCTTTCCAGATCGAAAAGCGATGAGTGGTATCCATCCACTACTTCATGGGGTTACACTCCAAACGGACTGGCTATAGTGGGCCGCACAGATGTAAATTCATGGCAAACATCCAACACCCTAACCTATGCCAGAAGTTTTAAAAGTGGTATTTATATTAATGCGATGGTAGGATTTGAATTCAGCGAATACCATTATTCAAATCTTTTTACACGGGCTGAAGGCTTTTTAAATCAGAGTTACAAAGGCATTTACGATGTAAGTCAGGCAGGCACTTTTCCAGACAAAGTGAGTACCATGAAGGAAAAACAAAGCCGTGAATCGGAATTTGGAAGATTAAATCTGACCATCAAAGATAAATACCTGTTTACTTCCACCTTGCGACGCGATGGTTCTTCAAAATTCGGAAAAAATAACAAATATGCCTATTTTCCTTCAGCAGCATTGGCATGGAAAGTAAATAATGAGAATTTTATGAAGGATATTAAATCCATCAATGAACTGAAATTCAGATTAAGTTTCGGTACAACCGGAAATGACCGAATTCCTACTTACCGGTCATTGTCGAGAATGGATAAAGCATATTACCCGGGAATTACCATCGGAACAAACGGAACACAGAGTTATATTGCCGAACTGGGGCTTGCACCTGCCGAAATATCTAATCCGGATCTTAAATGGGAAACTACCTACCAATACAATTCCGGTCTCGATTTGAACATGTTTAATAATCGATTCAATTTAGGATTGGATGTGTATTATAAGAAAACGGTTGATATGCTTTTACAGGCAGATGTGCCCAGTCAATCGGGATCCTATCGTCAGTGGCAAAATTTAGGACAGGTGGATAACAAGGGACTTGAAGTTTCAATTGGAGGAGCCATTATCAAGACTAAAAACTTCGAGTGGAGTTCTAACATTAACTTTAATACAAATCAGAACCTCATTGTATCGTTGGGATCAGTAGATTATGTACCGGTTAATGTTGCAGGAGGACACATCATTGAAGTGGGTCGCGCCATTGTGGGTCAGTCGATTGGTACAGGCTGGGGGTATGTGTTCGATGGTATTTATCAGGAAGATGATTTTACCGACAATACCTTTTCAACGCTTAAACCAGGGGTTGTAGCATTTGCCGGACAAGCAGCAAAACCGGGCGATATAAAGTTTAAGAACCTGGACAATGATCCGGACAACCTGATTACCCCTGAAGGCGACAAAACAGTGATTTCCAACAGTCAACCAAAACATTTTGGCGGTTTCAACAACACATTCAGTTACAAGAACTTCGATGCCAGCCTCTTTTTCCAATGGAGTTATGGCAACCAGATTATGAATGTGGGCCGGTACCGTTACGAAGGTTACATACCCTATTTCAATGTCAGAAGGGATTACTGGGAAGGCCACTGGACAGCAGAAAATCCTACCAACCTTTACCCTCGTATCCAGGGTGCCGGTACAACTCAGGCATCATCCTATTATGTTGAAGATGGATCGTATCTGCGACTTAAAAATATTGTGATGGGTTATACTATCTCTAAAAAACTAACTCAAAAACTGGACATCACCAGCTTAAGATTTTACGTAAGCGCCGACAATGTATTGACTTTTACAAAGTATAGCGGCTATGATCCTGAGGTTTCGTATTGGAATCCATTGCTTACCGGACTCGATTACACCTCCTATCCCCGATCAAGAGTTGTTACTGTAGGTATGAATTTAAAATTTTAACAATCAATAATACAACAATCGATGAAAACATATATCATTCAATATTCTGTCCTGCTTACCATCCTGTTGCTAAGCGCTACAGCTTGTACTGAGTTCCTCGAAGAAGATCCCTATTCCTTTGTTTCGGGCGAAAACTTCTATACTTCAGCTGACAATGCCGAACTCGGCCTAACGGGTGTTTATAATGTAATGAATACAGGAAGCATTCAAAATCAAGCTAACCAGCCACTTTGGGGAAGAGGAATTCATTATTTGCTCATGCACGGGGATGAGATAATTGGCAACCTGCCCGACATGTCCAACGCCAGTCACAAAGACATTGCCAGCATGACCTATAATTCGGAGTCTTCATTTGTCTCTGATGCATGGTTTGCGTTGTATGTTGGAGTGAACCGGGCAAATTACCTGATAAAGTATGTTCCGGAAATTACCATGGATCCGGTAAGGAAAGAAGAAATAATAGCCGAAGCACGATTTTTCAGGGCTTTCTATCAATTGTATCTTACCTGGCTATTCGGAGCAATTCCTCTTCCTGTTGATCCGACAGGTGACGCTTACATCGAACGTAGTCCTTTGAACGAGGTGTATGCTTCGATACTGAACGATCTGGACCATGCCTACAAGACGCTTCCGGAAAGAAACAGCCGTCCGGGAAGAGTCAACAAATGGACAGCAGCCGGGTTTATGGTCAAAGCATATACTTACCTGGCATCTGCAAAGAACAACCAGTTGGGAGCCGATTTGAATTTTGAATTGAACAGTTTCAATTGGGTAGATGCAGCTGATCTCTATCAAAAAGCAGAGACCATAGCAAAAGACATTTACACAAACTCGGGATATCAACTACAAAATCCTGTGTATAAAGCATTTCTGGCCGATACAAAAACCGACCAAAAGAAAGAATGCCTGATGGTGGTACAGTCGGGACCTGAAGCTTCGAACAACTACTATCTCTTTTCCTATTTAACCGGCCCTCAGGGCAACGTTGGATTGAATGGAGGTAACTATGGCTGGATGAGACCTCTGGGTGAACTTACCGAGAAATACAATATGCAGGATTCACGTTTCTTCTGGAATATTCAGGGAAATCTGAATGCATCCTCTTCGACCTCTATTAATGGAGCTAAATATTTCAATACAAATGCAGTTAGTGCCACCGGAAACAATATGTGTCTGACCAAGTTCCGACAGTCGGATCCGGCACTTCGCACAGCAATCGGGATGCCTACCTGGGCAAGTAATATCGACTTTCCGGTATTGCGTTTATCCGACATCATGCTGCTGCTTGCCGAATCAATGTATATGAATGGTGATGAGACAGGTGCCCGGGCGATGATCGTAGAGGTTAGAAAAAGAGCCTGTACAAACGGAAACAATGTGGATCAGGCGACTTTAAACACACTGAATTCTGTTTATTATAAAGCAGATTTTATGCAGGAACTGATGGATGAACGTTCAAGAGAGCTGTGCGGAGAAAGCTGGCGAAGAATTGATTTAATCAGAATGGGAACATTTGTCTCGACCATTAAAAACCTCAAACGTCAGACTGATGCAGGTTCACCCTATTATTTCTTCAATCGTTCGGCAGGCACACTTGCCGACAACCTGGGAAGTGCAGAACACAAAATCTGGTACCCCATACCCAAACGTGAAATTGCAGTGAATCCAGCATTGAAACAAAATCCGGGTTATGGTAACTAATAAATCAACAAAAAAATGAATAAGATATTTGCTGCGTTTTTAATACTGGTTATTAATTTTACAATTGCATTCGCTCAATTGCCATCTATTAAACCCTTACTGGATGCCCAGAGGAACAATTCAGTCATAAATATCCCACAAGGGAAATACCTGATGGACATTCAGAACGGTGGTGGTTATACTTTTAGCAACCTCTCTAATGTGACCATCAATTTTAATGGGTCAGAAATTATTTGTAACAAGGGTGGAAATGCTTTCACTTTCAGCAATTGTACCAATGTAACGGTGAAAGGATTTTCACTCGATTACGATCCCCTGCTTTTCACTCAGGGAGCAATAACGGCTATAGATGCTTCGAAAATGTGGATCGAATTTGTAGTTGACGAAGGATATCCGACAACAGAAATCACAAACAAAAAGATTCAGTTTTATGATCCCATTACCAGAGAATTGAAAAGAAACTCCGCCTCGATCTACGAAGGCGCTTTCACGGTAAGTCTTGTAAACGAAGCCAGTCGAAAATTCCGGATTACTAAGAATTATTACTGGGATGTCACTGAAAAAGTGGGCGATTTACTCGTACTGCATAGTGGAGCTGCCGGGCATGCATTTTACATGTACAAATGTAAGGACATGAAGGTAGAAGATGTCACACTATATGGTGCAGGCACATTTGCCTATTTTGAAAATGAAACCGAAAATTCACATTATCTCAATTGTAAGTTAACATTAAAAAAGAACGAACCAGAGCGCCCATCAGCAAGATTGCGATCGGGTAATGCCGATGGAATACATAGTAAAAATGCTTATAAAGGTCCAACCATTGAGAATTGTGAAATTATGTATGGCGGAGATGACTGTATTGCCATCAATGGCGCCATGTATCCAATCTATGCCGTAGATGCAGCAACAAGGACGATCTCATTTCTTAGCTCCAACACATCAACTTATCTTGTTACAGGCGACACAGTACAATTCGTTTCCTATGCTGGTAAAAAAGTGGATGTTGCAAAAGTTGAAATCACCCGTGCAAGCACGCCTACAGCAACAGACATTAGCAATTTCCTGACTAAATATCCCTCCTTACAAAGCAAAGAAGATTATACCAAAGGGTTTCAGATACGAGTAAATAAAGTTCCCGAAGGATTGGTTGCCGGCGATGTATTATATTCGAGAGATAGAATAGGGTCAGGCTTTGTAATCAAAAACAACAAAGTTGGACAAATTCGCTCGAGAGCAATACTCATTAAGGCTTCCGACGGCATCATCACCGGAAATACAGTCAGCGATTGTGAAATGGGGGGTATCGTCATTTCTCCGGAATATAACTGGATGGAAGCTGGCTTTTCTTCGAATCTGGAGATCAGCAATAACATAATTACAAACTGCATGTTTGGTCGTTCATCAGCTTCAGGAAAACCCGGCGCTATAAGTATCATGTGTTTGGGTGGAAACAGAGCGATAGCACCGGTTGGAGGTTTTAGCAATATCCGTGTCTTTAATAACACCATTACCCAATGTCCGAGGCCGCTGGTGGTAATTACTTCAGTCGATGGACTCCGCTATTACAACAATACACTGGAGCCGGATTTGAATACAGTAAGAACGCATGGCCAGAACTATAACGTACCCAACAATGTAGATTACTGGAGTAGAAATGTATCGATGTTAACGAATACAGAACATGTAAACGCTGACGGGTACAAAAACATTAAAATACAAGGAAATCATCTTACTGGTCTGGCTGAATATATAGGGGGAACTCTCCGACTCTACAGTATCGATGGATCCTTAAAAATGGACTCACCTATCCGTACAGACTTTGTAAGCACAGATTCCTTACAATCCGACAGCGGAGTGTACATAGTATCAGTCACTAACAATCAATCAACAATCAACAAAAAAGTTTTAATCAATTAAATTATTCACTCGTAAACTCAGAAATATTATGAAACAACTTTTTTTACTCATTCTTACAGTTGTATCCATCTCGGTGAATGCAACAATCCTGTATGTTAATGCAAACCACCCTGCTGCCAGCGACAGCAACTGGGGTGATACACCCGAATCGCCCTGGCTTACACTAAATGTAGCAAGCTGGAATAAAAACGACACCATTATGGTAGCTGATGGTATCTATACCCTATCGCAAAGAGCCTTTGTTAACAAAAATGTTACGGTAATTGGTCAATCAAAAGCAGGCGTAATCATTCAGGGGCAAGATGATATGTCGTACAATTTCAACATGACCACCAGTCGTTTCTTCTCCATCGGAGAGGGAGTTGTAGCCAACCTTCGAAATCTGACAATTAAAAACATGCTGTACGACTGGGGCAATGACGGTGATGATGAAACCAATCATAGTTACGGAGGTGCTTTTGAATTAACAGCTACTTCGACGCTGAACCTGAAGAATATCTACATTAAAAATATTAAGATCTACGGAAACGGCGGAAACGCCTGGGGTGGTGCGGTAATGAACAGGGGAATTCTGAATGCCGACAGTACTATTTTCGAAAATTGTTATGCAACACAAGGTGGAGCTATTTACGTTTCACCAGGTGCTACCGCCAATCTCACCAACAGCAGCTTCATCAACAATGGCAATCCCGAAGTGATAGATTATGAAACCTACCGGTTTGGAGGAGCCATTTGCATGACCGGCTCAGCGACTGTGATAGCCGACAAATGCTATTTTGAAAACAACCATACGGAGAAAAACGGATGGGGTGGTGTGGTGATGGTACGTTATGATGCGGATAAAAAATCGACACTTCATTTCACCAACTCTACTTTCAGCAACAACAAATCAGCCAACGCCGGAAGTGTATTGCATTGTGCAGCAAACACAGCAGCCACTCCCGATACCGAACTCGACATCACATTTAAAAACTGTGTTTTCCATAAAAACACAGGCAATTTGGTGAATGCACAATTCAACAATACCTTGAGTCTGCCCGGCAAAGCAAACTATACAGGAAAAGGTCAATTTGTCTTCGTAAACAACTCTCTGTATGGCAATTTTAATCCAGCCAGAACCAATGTAAGGAGTATAAGTATCGGCGATGTAAAAATGAGATATTACATTATCAATAATTTTATGAACGATAATGAAACCGATGAAGGAACACCCCAGGCAGGCACTTATGGATTTGTACTGGAAGGCAGTTATAATATACCACCCGTTAATATTGATACCATGGTTTTATTAGGAAACGTCCTCAATGCTACCGGTGGTTCATTGAGTCCACTTAACTTTCCGGATTTGAATAACACGGAATCTCCTGATAAGAAAAACTTAACAGGTCAACGACTTATTAGAACGCAAATGCAGATTACACTGAAACAGCCGCAAGCATCAGGTGTGCCCTACATCGATTTTACCAGCTCGCCCGACAGTGTTTCCGTTGCTTTAAATAATGGTGTGAATGAATACCTGTTGGGAGGTGTCAATATTGTACCTCAAACCGACATTCTTGGCAACCCAATCTCAGATGGTAGCCGGGATGCAGGAGCATGGGAAATGCAGGTCACCAGCACTTCCTTATTTAAGGTCGGTATCAAACAACAAGTAGCCTATCCAACCCCGTTTAGCACTGCTTTATATTTCACCAACAATCCTGATCAGGTGGAAATTATCTCTATTGATGGAAAATCCATTTTGAAGCAAGATCATCCGGAAGGCGGAATTGATGTTTCAGCACTTCAAAAAGGCATTTACCTTATCAAAACAACCAAAGACGGAATTTCAGGCATACAACAATCATTTAAAAAATAAATATCATGAAAAGTATATTTTTATCAATCGTATTGTCAATGATGACAATAAGCACTTTTGCAGTTGAAACAATAGTTTATGTAAACCCGAACAGTCTTGCAGCATCCGATGAAAATGCAGGTACAAGTCCTGAAAGCCCCTGGCTTACACTGAATCCAACCAAATGGACCGACAACATGACCATTCATCTCGCCAATGGCACATACACCATTCAGGAGAAGATTTCAATTCTGAATGACAATATAACGCTGATTGGGGAATCACGTTCGGGAGTTATCCTCCAATCGATGGATGATGCTGCATTTGCAGCAGAAACAACCGGGACAACTCTGTTTCAGTTAAGTGGAAAAACGGCATCCTTGCAAACGATGACGATCAAAAACGTTAGAAACAACATTCTAAAGTTAGGAGGAGCCTTTGATGTGATTGGAGGTGGTAATCTCTCCCTGAATGATATAACACTTACAAACCTGATCACAGCTCAGGGAACCTGGGAAGGAGGCGGAGCCATCATGGTAAGAGGTGGCATACTGAACGTTGATAATTGCACTTTTGAAGCTTGTCAGTCGAACTTTGGAGGAGCAATCATGACGTTTACCAATGCAACAATAAATGCCAATACTGTAAATATCTCTAAAACACGTTTTATCAACAATGCAAATCCTAAACTGGCATTCTTTTCAGGTACCCATTACGGAGGTGCAATTGTCTTTTCGGGCGAAGGCACATTCAATGTTGATCAGTGCTATTTTGAAGGAAACCAATCGAAAGTAAATACTTCAAATACAGGCACTGCAACCGGAGGTGCCATAATGGTCAGACTAAATGCCAGTGTAACAAGCAATCTGAATATTACCAATTCCGTGTTTTACCGGAATGAGTCGGATGGAGCTGGTTCGGTATTAGCAATTGCAGGGAATGGGGTAAACACATCATCGGTGTTTAATTTGAAATTCAGCAACAATGTGTTTTATCAAAACAAAGGAAATGTTTACTCCGGAACAGCAGCCAACACACTCGCCCTTAACAGTGCTGGTGTAATGTACACAGGCACCTTCATCCTTGCCAACAATACATTCTTTCAGAACTATAATGCCGATAGAGCCAACTCGTCAAGTATTCAGTTACAAGCCATGCCTGTTTCGGCTTATTTTATTAACAACCTGATGAATGACAATGAAGTTTCAGGAGTGACTGTTTATGGTTTAGCCTGTCTTGCGGTTAGCAACAGTGCTACCTTACGCAGATTCAAGGGCAATATTTTCAATCACATCGGAGGTGCATTATCCATTAGTGATCCGGTTAATTACCCTGACTTGTTCGAATCGAACATCAATGCAACAAATGGCAACAGATCGTGGATTAATAATGGTGTACAGAACATCAACGAAGGACTTACAACACCTTCATCGGGCTTACCCTATCTTGAAACATTGACAGGCGGTATGGGAATCAACTTTGGCGTGGATGAATTCCCTGTGAATCTGGTGAACGTTGTACCTGCGACAGATATTCGTGGAAAATCAAGGAACGGTATTACCGACGCAGGGGCTTTCGAATTTGAAGGTATAGATATTACGACAGCACTGAATGAACTCATCGGAAAAACGGATAAATCTATTATTTTCAGGAACGAGAACGGTGAACTTGTATTGGATAAAACCTATGAATCAGTTAAGATTTTCAATCTCAGTGGTAGTTGTTTAATCGATCATTCAAACCGTTCCAGTCTTGATATTTCAGACTTAACCAATGGGCTGTATATCATCAGAACCTTGAATGATGGTATCGTAAACAATCAAAAGTTTATCAAGAAGAACTGAAAAAATTTGCAGTTCTGATGATACAACATCATAATGTAACAAATTAAAATGATAGCAAAAAGAATTCTTTTCAGCGCCCTGGCCCTTTTGATTGTGCTGTATTCCATGGCAGACAAAAGGGTAATTCAACTCAATGAGTCCGAATTAACAGCCTATAAAACCGATATAACACCGTTTATCTATAAGCTGCTTAGTTCGGACGACTACCGCGAAGGAAATTTCAAACTGGTTTTCCCTAAAGGCACCTACCATTTTTGGCCTACACAGGCTTATGGGAAATACCATGCAGTTACTAATCACGACAATGGTTACCGAAATTTTGCATTCCCTTTTATCGGTATGCAAAACATCGAAATTGATGGAGGTGGTTCTGATTTTATCTTTCACGGACAAATTATACCGTTCCTGATCGAAAAAAGCTCAAACATTACAATCAATAATTTGAATATCGACTGGGAAGTCCCCTTTTACGTGGAAGGTGAAATTATTAATTCAAATAATGAGAATTCGTCTATTGACGTCCGGATGACTCCGGGATTCAATAATTATGTAATCCAGGGTAACAGAATGATAATTAAGGGAGAAGGATGGGAAGAATACTTCCTGGGTGAAAACATCTGCTTTAATCCAGTAACCAAAGCGGTACAGTATCGCAACGATGATTGGCACACCATCCCCAGACCCAACAATATGGACATCCATGCTACCAAAATCGATAGGGATGTAGTACGTCTGAAATCAAAATTTGTTCAGAAAACACCTCCTGTTGGCAGTATTATTACCTTTAAGGGGTATTTTGGGTCCAACCGGCATAGTCCGGCCTTTCACCTTACCGATTCAAAGAATGTCGAAATGTCGGGAGTTAATATCTATCATGCCGGAGGCATGGGCGTAATTGTCGAAAAAACAGAGAATGTTCATTTAGACAGGGTTAACGTTATGCGACGTCCAGGTTCGAATCGTATTCTATCGGCAATGGCCGATGCTACTCATTTTTCCAACTGTAAGGGAAAAGTAATCATCGAAAATTGTTTGTTCGAAAATATGCTGGACGATGCCTGTAATATGCACGGCACCTATACAAAAGTGGAACAGCTGGTGGATGACTACACGGTGATTGCGAGGTTAAGTCATAGGCAGCAATACGGCTTTAAATTTGCCGAAGCGGGTGATAGTGTGCAGGTTGTAGGCGGACGCGACTTACTTCCAAAATCGAAAGTGAAAATTACGGAGGTGACGGTTATCAATCATCAGTATTCAAAATTCAGGTTCGATCAACCCATCAACGGCATCATCGGACTAGGTGATGGACTGGAAAATACCGACTGGTATCCCGAATTTATTTTCAGGAACAATATTGTTCGAAACAACCGGGCCCGTAGTATTTTAATCAGTTCTCCGGAAAAAGTGCTGGTTGAAGGGAATACTTTCTCATCGCAAATGACGGGAATATTGTTTGAAGGCGACATGGAACACTGGTTCGAGAGCGGTGCAGTAAAGGATGTTACTATTCGTAATAATACCTTTCTGGATGGTGCCTACGGCGGAGGAGCCCCCCACGTAACCATCAGGATCAATCCCCGTCTCGAGGAGATAAATCCTGAAAAGGCCTACGAACGAAATATTATCATCGAGAATAATACTTTCAAAACATTTGGCGATGGGCTTTTGAAGGCTGTTTCGGTGGATAATCTTCAGTTTATAAACAATACCATTGAAGAATCGACTACCTATCAAAAATGGAAAGAAGAGCCTGTGATTAGTATTCAGCATTCTCATAATGTAGTTATTTCGGGAAACAAAAACAAGCGGAAGAAACCTTTTGAAGTAGTACTGGATGAGATTACAAAAAAGACAGCAAAGGTAAAGTACTAATTTTTTACGGGTATAAAAAAGAGTTTGCCGGTAACTTACTGGAAAGTTATCGGCAAACTTGATTTAAGAAAGAAAATTGATTTCGCAACATGAAACTACACTATCTGATATTAATAATTTTAGTGCAGGCAACTAACCTTTCAACCCGGTTGTATGCAGGCCAACAAAAAAAAATATTACTTTCCGAATACGGAATTAAAAATGGGGATGATATTACAGAAACGGTAAATAAAGTGATATCATCTTTAAAAAATGAATCCACTGTTATTGAATTCCCAAAAGGTAAGTATCATTTTTCAGCACAAAAAGCGGTAAAAAAATTGCACACCATCACCAACCATGACAATGGCATGAAAAACATCGCTTTCAATTTGAGTGGGTTAAAAAATATTACTATTGATGGTGCTGGTTCAGAATTCCTGTTTCATGGTGAAATTATTCCATTCTTAATCGAAAACTCCGGTAATGTGAAACTTAAAAATTTCAGCATCGACTGGGAGATTCCGTTCTACGTTCAGGGAGAAGTAATTAACAGCAATGCACGGGAAGGTTGGTTTGCATTAAAAATGTACGACAAAGGCTTTTCATACGAAGTACGAGACGGACAAATCGGATTTCCCATAGCAGAAAATGTAACCACATTCCGGAACCCGGGTGAGAGTATTGCTTTCGACAAGAAAACCAAATCACCCGTTTACGGGGCTAACAAGTATGATTATCACGGTGAACGACCGGTTAAGGTAACAACTATGCCCGATAAAAGCCTTAAATTCACACAAAAACTCGACAATTATCCTCCAGTGAATTCGGTTTTTATTATGAAAGGCCACATGGGCACTAACAGATACGGACCTGCATTTCACGCTATTGAATCAAAAAATATTGAACTTTACAACATCAACATTTATCATGCACCGGGAATGGGTTTTTTGGGGGAGAGATCAGAAAACATCATCCTCCGGAAAACAGGTATTAAACTAAGAGAGGGAACAAATCGCTATATAAGTACAACTGCCGACGCTACTCACTTTGCCAATTGCAAAGGTAGTATCC
>JANJXE010000558.1 GCA_024709185.1 Paludibacter sp. | reverse complement strand
TACTTAACATCACCCGGACGAATTGACTCATTGCCACCCAATTCACTATAGGACGGTTGATAATTGGCGATTTCTTCCATCGACGTAAATAATCCATCCGTCACATATCCATACCGTTCATCGGTCCATTTTCCGGTCACTCCGTAAATTCGTTTTTGGTCCTCATCCAAATATTCTGGTTCATCGTAAGAAACCCACTTATTTCGGGCCCACGAAAGGTTTGCTGATACATCGTATACAATTTGTCCTGCTTTACCTTTTGTCCCGAGTTCGAATTCAAAACCACGCGTATCTATACTATTCAGATTTTCAAGAGGAAGTGATGCTCCGAAGGTCGAAGGTAGTGATTGGGTACGATAGCCGGGTATACCATCGCGCAAGCGATAAAACGCCTCTATAGTACCATACAGTTTACGTTGCCATAACGAAAAATCGATACCTCCGTTATAAATACTTATACGTTCCCAGGATAGTAATGGATTGGCCAGTCCGGTAGAATAAATACCCTGAAGGATATTATTTCCTAAAATATAGGACATATCATAGGAGTATCCTGCATAATACTGATAATTTCCGATACCATCGTCGCCCGATTGTCCTAAACTGGCTCTCAATTTAAGCAAATCTATACCATTCAGGTTTTTCATAAATTCCTCTTCGTTGACTACCCAACCCAAAGAAACGCTTGGGAAATAACCCCATCTGCCATCTTTCGGAAATTTAGCCGAAGCATCTGCTCTGAATATTGTTTCCACAAGGTAACGGTTTTTGTATCCGTAATTCACCCGACCGACATAACTTGCGCGTGCCATTTCCGACGCAGAACTAGAATTGGAAGCAGTAGTGGGATCACCGGCGAACAGCTGATCGATAACACTTGAAGTAAGATTACCACGCTGTGTATCAAACCCTTCATTCCTGTAATCAATTCTTTCGTGCAACAAAAGTGCAGTGATCCGGTGAACATCATCAAAGGTATTTTCGTAATTCAGGGAATACTGTTGCGTTAAATCATCACTGTATGAAACCCCGTGTGCAAGCATAGTGGGATCCTGTGATTTCCGTTCGAAAAGGTATTCACCAACATCGGCCTTGTAGGAATAGAATTCGGGCTGTTTACGAAATACTTTACTCAAACCATAATAGGTATTATAGTGATAGAAAACCTTCAACCGGAGACCCTTTACCTGTGGAAGGTCATAAGAAAGAGATGCATTCAGACGAAAATTATGGTTGTCGCTTCGGCTATACCCTGCTAATCTGCGACTTGAAACAAAAAGGGCGTTACCATATGAACTGCCGGCATAAGACAAATAGGCCGGGTCGGGCAATTCCAGTGCGTAGCGGGGATCGCTGTCGTACAGCGCATAATAATAGTTAGAACTGGCCAGGTTCATGGAGGTAAAATCGCGTTGTTCGCGAATGTAGTTTACGCTACTTGATAATGAAAGCCCTTCCATCAGTTGAGCATCGACAGAAGTTTGAAAATTCAGACGGTTATACCCACCACCATCGTTACGCGAGATGGTTTGCTGATTATTGTAACCAAGATAGGAGTAAAACCTCAGTTTTGTTGTTCCCCCTGAAACCGAAAGATTGTGATTTTGTTGTGGAGCCCAGGGACGAATAGCTGCACTAAACCAATCGGTATTTAAAAAAGCCGGATCGGTACCCTGATAAAATTTTTGAATTTGGGTAAGCGTCCAGGGAATTTGAGATGCCGGCAGATTGGCATTCAGGTGGGCTTCACGCTCCCATTCAGAACGCTGGCCCGAACTTCCCGACTGAATTAAAGTTGTAGAATTTTGAACGGTGATTGACCCGTTGGCTGTAACAGTTACCTTTGATTCAGCACCTCTTTTCAATGTAACCAATACTACCCCGTTTCCGGCGCGGGCACCATATATAGATGCTGCACCATCTTTCAGTACTGAAATCGATTCAATCTGAGAGGCATCGATATTGCTGAAACTGGTTTCTACACCATCCACAATCACCAACGGGCTATTAAATCCGCGGATGCTAAGGCGGGAACCATCGGCACCGGGAATCCCCGAAGTTTGTTTTGTTTTCAGACCGGCCAGCTGCCCACCGAGCGCATTGGTGACATTGGTTATAGGCGCAACTGTTAACTTGTCGGATTTTACTGAAGTTATGGAGCCGGTAAGGTTACCCTTACGTTGTGTACCATAACCCACTACTATCACCTCTTCCAACTCCCGGTTA
>JANJXE010000468.1 GCA_024709185.1 Paludibacter sp. | reverse complement strand
TCGGCAAGGTAATATGCAGTGAGCGGATAACGCGAACCACTCTTCGTAAAATGCTGAATAGCAAGTTCATATTCTTTTAATTCATAATTACTACGTGCATATCGATAATTGAATAGAGCATCGTTAGGCCGGTTTTTCAATAGTTCCTTATACAACTGAGCAGCCTGAAGATAATCGTGCTTAGAAAATAAATCGTCGGCTTTAGCAGCCAGCTGCCCCACCAGTAGAAGAGGAATGAATGAAATGTAGACAAGTAAAAACCAGCGCATAAACGTATACGATTTTGTAAACAGTTGAAATGGAAATAAATCCATGCAAAGGTACATCAAATCAGCGGTTAGAAAAGCCTGTTTTTGCTATTTTTTACAATTTAACCTAAAACCATTTGATTCAGAACTAAAAAATTCATACGTTTGTAGGTCAAATTCTCAACTCCATTATGTCGCTTCATCACCACCATAGCACACCTGATAATCCGGTATCCGGTACAAAAAATATTCGTTTTGCTTTTTTTCTGAATTTGGGTTTCACCCTGATTGAAATCGCCGGAGGGTTGCTTACCAACAGCGTTGCCATACTTACCGATGCTCTGCATGATTTTGGTGATAGTATTTCACTTGGACTAGCCTGGTATTTTCAAAAACTATCGGTCAAAGGGAGTAACGCAAAATACTCGTACGGCTATAAACGCTTTTCACTGATTGGTGCACTGGCAAATTCTCTGATTTTAGTTGTAGGTAGTATTTTTATATTGAGTGAAACCATTCCCCGTCTGTTGAACCCGCAACCGGCCAACGAGGTAGGAATGTTTTGGCTGGCTATACTGGGAATTCTGGTCAATGGCGCTGCCGTTATCCGGTTAAAAAAAGGGAGAAGTCTCAACGAAAAGGTAGTTTCGCTTCATTTACTGGAAGATGTGCTGGGATGGGCAGCGATTCTCATTGGTTCAGTGTTGATGTATTTTTTCGATTTACCATTTATCGATCCTCTCTTATCGATAGTTATTTCTGTGTATATACTTAGTAATGTGGCTCATTCGATTCGGGAAGGAATGCGTATTCTGTTGCAGGCCACACCCGATGACATAAATCTGCAGCATATTCGTGAACGTTTGCTTAGTCATCCCCTGATTAAGGACGTCCACGACCTGCATAGCTGGTCGGCAGATGGCAATTACCATGTTATGACGATGCATGTGGTTTTACACCAGGATGCCACAGAAATTCCTAAACTAAAAACGGAAATTCGCACAATTTTAAAAGAAGAAAAAATTGAACATGCAACTATCGAATTTGAATATTCAGAGGAGGCATGTTTATTTGAAAATTGCACACAACAATGAAAATAAAAGACAGGACAAAAGTGGCGCAACGCGTTACGTGGGTTGGATTTTTCGTTAATCTGCTCTTAAGTACATTTAAGATTATTGCGGGTATAAGTGCTAAAAGTGCGGCCATGGTTGCCGACGGTGTGCATTCGTTTTCCGATTTTATTACCGATGTCTTTGTATTAATTTTTATTCGTTTCTCGGATAAGGATAAAGATCAGGATCATCATTACGGACATGGTAAATATGAAACTTTTGCCACTTTGTTGATCAGTATCGCACTTATACTGGTGGGAGTTGGTATATTCTGGAATGGAATCACGATGGTGGTGGATGTTTGGCAGGGTAAAGTATTACAACAACCGGGTTATCTGGCTCTTTTTGCAGCCATTGCCTCTGTTATTATCAAAGAGGTGCTGTATTGGTACACCTTTATTCAGGGTAAGAAAATAAATAACAATGCAGTGATTGCGAATGCCTGGCATCACCGGAGTGACGCATTTTCCTCCATAGGAACAGCCCTGGGTATTTCAGGAGCCATTTTTCTGGGACCACAGTGGCGCATTCTTGACCCAATTGCCGGAATGATTGTAAGCGTTTTCATTCTAAAGGTAGCAATTGAACTGGGAAAGCCCAGCATGCACGAACTGCTGGAACAATCACTACCCGAAAGTACAGAAAACGAGATTATCAACATGATTTCGTCACATCCCGATATCTGCTTTCAGCACAATCTGAAAACACGACGCATTGGAAATATTATCGCCATCGACATACACATCAAGCTCGACAGAAACATAAGTTTTGTACGATCACATGATATAGCCACAGAGATTGAAGTAATGTTACGGGAAAAATACGGGGAAAGGACAATTACTAATATTCACACAGAACCGTGTAAGGAAAAATAAAAAAAAGTGCGCAGGATGAGACTCGAACTCACACGCCGGAACCGGCACTACCCCCTCAAAGTAGCGTGTATACCAATTTCACCACCTGCGCATTATTAAAAGAAAGTGCCCAGAACAGGACTCGAACCTGCACAGCCTTGCGGCCACTAGTCCCTGAAACTAGCGTGTCTACCAATTTCACCATCTGGGCAATGGTTGAGAAGTACATCTGGAAGGTGAAAACGCTGTTTCACCGGATTTTGTTTGAGCGAAAAACGGGACTCGAACCCGCGACCCTAACCTTGGCAAGGTTATGCTCTACCAACTGAGCTATTTTCGCATCGTGTTATTTTTGCTTGTTACCTCAGTTGGCAGAGCATTTAGTATACACTCTTTGGCAACTGAGCTATTTTCGCA
This sequence comes from Paludibacter sp., assembly GCA_024709185.1. Classification (GTDB taxonomy): domain Bacteria; phylum Bacteroidota; class Bacteroidia; order Bacteroidales; family Paludibacteraceae; genus Paludibacter. The sequence goes on along the minus strand of JANJXE010000468.1, from coordinate 3,624 downwards.
TCGTGTTATTTTTGCTTGTTACCTCAGTTGGCAGAGCATTTAGTATATACTCTTTGGCAACTGAGCTATTTTCGCATTGTGTTTTGAAGCGTTCCTCAAACGGAGTGCAAATATACTATGTTTTTTAATATCTGCAAGGGCTTCAGCAAACTTTTTTTGTCTTTTTTTATGTGTTGAATGATTCCGGTAAAAAAAAGGAGATTCGTTTACGAATCCCCTTTAATTATTAAGTGTTGACTTCCGAAACTTTCTCAGTTTCTTGTTTCAGGTTTATTTCGTTACCCTTATCATCATAAAACTTGAATTGAAGAAAACCGAGCGATTGTGAAGGTACAAATTTGCATCCCAGCCCGAATTTACTTCTCCATTTCCATATTTGCGATACAACACCTTTAGAGATATAGGCTTCGATGTACGGGTGAATATGGAGTTTAAACTTTTTAATTTTTAATACATTAACTACAAAATCAATTTTATCTTCGAGTTGATCAATAAAGAGAATCGAAGGCTGCATATGTCCGGTACCAAAGCAGGTTGGACATTTTTCCTCAATATTGATATCGGTCTCTGGTCGAACCCGCTGACGGGTCATTTGCATCAATCCGAATTTACTTAACGGAAGGATATTGTGTTTGGCCCGGTCATTTGACATCGCTTCACGCATTCGTTCATAGAGCTTCTGCCTGTTGTCGTTATCGTGGAGGTCAATAAAATCCACCACGATAATTCCGCCCATGTCTCTGAGCCGTAACTGACGGGCAATTTCATCGGCAGCAGCCAGGTTCACTTCGAGTGCATTTCCTTCCTGTCCGGTAGCCAGTTTCGATCGGTTTCCGCTGTTCACATCAATCACATGCAAAGCTTCAGTGTGTTCAATAATCAGGTACGCTCCACTTTTAAAGGAAACCGTCTTACCAAAAGCCGATTTTATTTGCTTGGTAATTCCGAAATGATCAAAAATCGGAATCTCGTCCTTGTAAAGCTTTACAATATCCTTTTTATCGGGGGCAATAAGCTCCACATAATCTTTCACCTCTGTGAAAATGTCAGGATTGTTGACATGAATGTAATTAAAATTGGCGTTGAATAAATCTCTAATTATTCCCACCGTGCGACCTAATTCCTCTAATATCAGCGAAACACCTTTTGAGTGCTGCAACTTCTGGCAGGCTTCCTCCCATCGTTTCACTAATATTTTCAGTTCATTATCGAGTTCTGCCACTCTCTTTTGTTCGGCAACCGTACGTACTATCACCCCGAATCCTTTGGGTTTGATACTTTGAATCAGTTGCTTCAGACGGATGCGTTCCTCTTCCGATTCAATCTTCTGAGAAACCGACACCTTATCGGCAAATGGAATGAGAACTAAAAACCTTCCTGCGATAGACACTTCAGCAGTTAGCCTGGGACCTTTGGTTGAAATGGGCTCTTTTGCAACCTGAACCAGGATTTCCTGACCGGGCTTGAGCACATCGCTTATCGTTCCGTTTTTATCAATCTCGGGAAGATGCTTTGCTTTTTGCATCGAAGGTGCCTTTTTGCGGTCGCTCAGCACCTGCGTTGTAAAATTTTGTAGGGTATTGAAATTTGAACCTAAATCAAGATAATGGAGAAAAGCGTCTTTTTCGAAACCAACATCCACAAATGCTGCGTTTAAACCGGGCATCAGTTTTTTAACCTTACCCAGGTAGATATTTCCAACCGCAAAACTGGCCTCTCGGCTTTCCCGGTTAAATTCTACCAATCGTTTGTTTTCCAGCAGCGCAATTGAAATTTCGGATGCTTGTACATCTACTACAAATTCGCTGTTCACTTTTTCTTGGATTTAATGTTTTTGTTTTCGCTTAAACAAAAAACAAACTTAAAGTCTGATCGTAAGTCTTTAAGTTTGTTTTCAGTACTTGTCGTTGAAGACCATCAGACTTTATTTCTTTTTATGTCTGTTTTTTCTCAGTCTTTTTTTCCGCTTATGCGTCGCCATTTTATGACGTTTTCTTTTTTTCCCGCTTGGCATATAATACTATTTTTAATTTTATCAATTATTTTACCGTGCTTACAAAAGTCTTGGCAGGTTTAAAAGCCGGAATTTTGTGTGCAGGAATAATAATGGTTGTGTTCTTCGAAATGTTACGAGCAGTTTTTTCAGCTCTTTCTTTGATAACAAAACTACCAAAACCTCTCAGGTATACGTTTTCACTATTAGCAAGAGACTCTTTAATAGTCTCCATGAAAGCCTCAACTGTTGCCAATACCGATGCCTTGTCGATACCTGTGTTTTTGGCAATCTCGTTAACAATGTCTGCCTTTGTCATGATTGTACTCTTTTTAAATTATTGATTACTAAATATTTTTTGATGATTTTTTCTTTACGAATTTCGGACTGCAAATATATTGCTTTTTATTCTGATACAAAAACATTTGGACAAATTTTTAGTCGATTTTTCTGTTTTTTTTATGAATGTTCCTTCAAGTACAAAAAATAAACTACTTTTGCAGTTGATTTCAAATCTTGAAAAAACTATAGTAGTACTCAATATGAAGAATGTTATTGAAGCAGTTGACCGTGAGCTATTAGCGGGAGAACTGACGGCTAATAAATTTCTCAGACCAACCAATAAAGCCGGTAATGAAATCTATGTAATTACGGCTCACGACTCTCCGAATATTATGCGTGAAATTGGCCGCCTACGTGAGTTATCCTTCCGTTCAGGTGGTGGCGGCACCGGTAATGAAACAGATACCGACAAATATGATTTTCTCGAAAAGCCCTATAAACAATTGATCGTGTGGGATCCCGATAACCGTGAAATAATCGGTGGTTATCGCTTTCTGGCGGGTGCCGATGTTATGATGAAGGAAAATGGCCAACCCGAATTTGTTATGTCGCACCTCTTTACTTTTAGCCAACATTTTATCGAACACTATTTACCTTATACTATAGAACTGGGCCGGGCATTTGTTCAGCCCAATTACCAAAGCACCCGCATGGGCATGAAAAGTTTGTTCGCACTCGATAATCTTTGGGATGGACTTGGAGCTCTGATACATACCGTGAAAGGTGCCAAATATTTTATCGGGAAAGTTACCATGTACAATAGTTTTCCTGTTGTTGCCCGCGAGTCGATTTATGCTTATCTGAACAAGCATTTTACAGATACTGAAGGTCTTATTACACCTAAACGTCCAATTTTCATCAGCGATGAGATGCAACAAAATGCTAAGAACTTTCTGACTGAAAACAACCCAACAGATGATTATAAGCACCTTATTAAAACGGTACGCAATAATGGTGAAAACATCCCGCCGCTTTTCAATGCTTATATAGGTCTTTCCGATACAATGAAAATTTTTGGATATACGATAGATCATGATTTTGGTTCAGTATACGAAACAGGAATCATGATTACTATGGACGACCTGCATCCGGCCAAACAACAACGCTACATCCAGCCATATATCGATTATGTAAACAAATTTATTGAAGAACAGAAAGAGGCCCGCAGACTGGCCAGGGAAGAAAAAGCGAAACTAAGGTTAGAACGTCAAAAAGCAAAAGAAGCCCGACTGAAAGCGAAAACTAAGAAAAAATAAGAAAGCTGATTTTGAAAACAGTCTGAAAACAAA
>JANJXE010000467.1 GCA_024709185.1 Paludibacter sp. | reverse complement strand
GTTATTTATATTTATATATAATTGATATTTTACAGATGTTTGAACAATTAAGTGAAATATGAATATATTTTTAAATTTAAACTTAAGATATTTCATTTAAATAACTGATTATTAATTTAATAATTAGTAAAATATTAAATTGAAAATGTATTGTTTCACATAACTACATTTATAAAACATTTGTGATTTATATGCGCATAAAATGTTTATTCAAACTTTCATAAGATTAAATATTTTACTATTGTATTTTTACAGGCGTATATTTTTACATTTAGAAATGTATAGATCATACTGAAAACCAATGTATAAATATGAAATTATGTACTCTCAATTAGAACGGTTGAGATTTCAATATTTTCAACTAACTGAACAGATGATGGCAAATATCGAAATAAAAAAAGCCCGGAAAATCCGGGCTTGTAGTATTCGTTCTGTGAGTTACAAAAACAAATGAATAGTAAGTATTATTGTTCTGTCAAATCGTTACCAGCTAATTGTTGATCGACTAAGATACGTCCACAATATTCGCATACTATAATTTTTTTGCGTTGACGTATATCCAGCTGTTTCTGAGCTGGAATTTTATTAAAACATCCACCACAGGTATCACGGGTTACAGAAACAACAGCCAGTCCGTTTCTGGCATTCTTACGAATTCTTTTGAATGCTGTTAACAAGACCGGATCAATACGATTCTCAATTGATTTTGCATGTTCACGAAGTTTTTCCTCTTCCTGCTTGGTTTCAGCAATAATTTCATCCAACTCCCCTTTCTTTTGCTCCAGGTCAAGTTTACGTTCAGCCAGTTGTGCCATGGTAGCCTTTTGCTCATTGGATTTCAACTCTTTAGCTGCCTTGTATTCCCGGATATGTTTCTCGCAAAGCTCTATTTCGAGTGATTGAAATTCAATTTCCTTTTCAAGATTTTCGTGTTCCCGGTTATTACGAACATTGTTTTGTTGTTCCTGGTAACGCTCAATCTTGATGCGAGACTCTTCGATAGAGATTTTTTTACCGGCAATCATTGAGGTATATTCTCCGATTTCCTTTTCAAAATGTTCTATACGTGTATTTAATCCAATGATTTCGTCTTCAAGATCCTGAACTTCAAGGGGGAGTTCACCACGCAAAATTTTAATCTCGTCGATTTTTGATACGGCTTTTTGAAGATCGTAGAGAGCAAACAGCTTTTCTTCTACAGTGATTTCCTTTTCAATCTTGTTTTCTGTTGTCATTTTATTACAAATATAGAATGGGATTTGTGGTTACTTTTGAAATATGGACTGCAAAGGTAGGAAATTTTTTCGAAATAATCTCACCTATCAGGTCTTTTGTATATTGCTCTGTTTCGTAGTGACCAGCATCAACCAGCACCAGTTTCCCATCTGCTTCCATGAATTCGTGATACTTCAAGTCTGATGTGATAAAGATATCCGCTTTTGCAGCTATAGCATCCCGAATAAGAAAGGAGCCTGATCCACCGCATATGGCAATTTTTTGTACCAATGGTTTGATCAAAGCAGTATGACGTATAACCGGGATGGTAAGAGTTTCTTTAAGATTAGACAGGAATTCTGTAACTGATACTGCTTCAGGTAATGTACCAAAAATTCCGGCACCCGAATGTTCCCACAAATTTGCAAGTGGAATTAAATCGAAAGCTGGTTCCTCATAGGGATGAGCTGCTTTAAGTGCCTTTACCACAGCTGATTCTTGTCCACGATGAAGTATCACCTCTACCCTCACCTCTGGTTCGTAATGGATACTGTGTAGTTCTCCTACAAAAGGATTTGTTTGTTCTCCGGCTTTGAAACTCCCATACCCTTCAACATTGAAACTACAGGAATCGTAATTACCTATATGTCCCGCACCTGCTTCAAACAAAGCTTCACGTACCTTTTGAACCAACAGTTTTGGGACAAATGTTACCAGTTTTAAAAGAGCATTTTGTAGAGGCGAAAGAATCCGACAATCCTTCAAATGAAGTTTTTCAGCAATTTTACCATTAACACCATTTACTACGTTGTCGAGATTCGTATGAGCAGCATAAATAGCAACATCATTTTTTACTGCTTTCAGTACACAGCGCTGCACCTCATTCCTGCCAGTAAGTTGTTTCAATCCATTGAAAATTAACGGATGATGTGATATAACAAGGTTGCAGTTGAGTGCTAATGCTTCGTCAAGTACAGCTTCTGTAACATCCAGACAAACTAAAACACCACTAACCGATTGGTTAAAATCTCCAATCAACAAACCGGCATTATCGTACTTTTCCTGTAACGATAGAGGCGCCTGTTCTTCGATAGCAGTGCAAAGTTCACCAACAGTTACCATTTACTCAGCAGTCTGCGTTTCTTCTGCTACAGATACTTCAAAATCAGTTAAACCGCAATTAACCAGTATGTTATACCAACTGAATAATTTACGCATATCACTGGGATACACTCGATCGCGATCGTAATTTGGGAGAACTTCCGACATATAATTTCTCAAAACAGCATTATCGGCTTTGGAATCCACCCCACATTGTTTACCGTTTTCCTTTGTATGAATATTTTTCAACACTTGTCGCAAAGGCACTTCCTCAGTCTCGGTGAACATAGCAATATCGCTCAACGATACCACTTTATCACGCGAATATGCCGGAACACGTTTACCATCTATTAACGACTCAACTACCAGCATGTTTTTACCTTGTGATACCAGTTTATACAGACCTGGTTTCCCTGATATCGATAAAATTTCTTTCAGCATATACGAATTATAATCTGTTATAATATTTCTTTTCCTTCGTAATAATTAATAAAAGCCTGATTTACAAGACGATTCCCTCCAGGAGTTGGATAATCTCCGGTAAAATACCAGTCACCTTTGTGATTCGGGCAGGCCTGATGCAATCCTTCTATGGTTTGATACACCAATTGAACCGGACATTCAACCTCCTCCGGAGTAAGCATTTTTGCAATCTGAGCCGACATTTCTTCCTGTGTGAAAGGAGCGTAAATATCTTTT
>JANJXE010000464.1 GCA_024709185.1 Paludibacter sp. | reverse complement strand
CAATGAACAGTATGCAGCTCAAAGGTAAAAAGCTGGCCAAAGAAGAGGTTATGGAAATGGCTAAGAAAATAGTTCTTTCGGCTGCCCGTCTCCCTTTTTACCGGGTAATCGGTGTAAATGCGGTGAGTCATAACAACGCAGGTGCATTTGCTGCTCAGGAACTGGGTTATGCGTTGGCATGGGGTAACGAATACCTCTCATCACTGATTGAACAAGGTGTTGATACATCATTGGTTGCCAAAAAAATCAAATTCAATTTTGGCGTTGGTGGAAATTATTTTATGGAAATTGCCAAATTCCGTGCTGCCAAATGGTTATGGGCACTTATCGTGGAAGCATATCAGCCGGCTTGCCGTCGCGAAAACTGCGAATTAACCCGCGAAGGAATTTGCTATTGCTCAATGAAAATGCGTTTACATGCCGAAACTTCTTCGTTTAATAAAACAATTTTCGACGCTCATGTTAATTTACTTCGTACACAAACCGAAGCGATGAGTGCTTCCTTAGGTGGAGTTAACTCGCTCACGGTACTTCCGTTTGATGCTTCCTATTCGGCTGGTGATGAGTTTTCGGAACGAATTGCCCGTAATCAGCAATTGTTACTGAAAGAAGAATCGAATTTCGATAAAATTACCGATCCTGCCGGCGGTTCCTATTATATTGAAACATTAACCAAAGAACTGGCTGCTCAGGCCTGGAAGCTTTTCCTCGAAATTGAAGATAAAGGTGGTTTTTTTGCAGCTATAGAGGATGGATCAGTTCAGGCTGCTATCAAAGCTACTGCCGATAAGCGTCTGAAGGATGTTTCATCGCGTCGTGAAGTGTTACTGGGTACTAATCAGTTCCCGAATTTCAACGAAGTTTCGGGTAAACAGGCCGCTGTAGCTGCTGATTGCGGTTGTAATGATGGTGCTGCTAAACTTCCGGTGGTTCGCGCTGCACAGGAATTTGAAGCCCTGCGTTTTGCTACAGAAGCGGCAGCTAAACGTCCGAAAGTGTTTATGTTGACCATCGGTAATCTGGCAATGCGCCTTGCCCGTGCTCAGTTCTCGAGCAATTTCTTTGCATGTGCCGGATACGAAATTATAGATAATCTTGGCTTTAAAACAGTGGAAGAAGGAGTGGAAACTGCACGGAAAGTGAATGCCGACATCATCGTTCTTTGTTCTTCAGATGATGAATATGCCGAATATGGCGTTCAGGCATTTAACCAGACTAAAGGTAAGGAAATCTTTGTTATTGCCGGAGCTCCTGCTTGCACCGATGACCTGAAAGCTGCCGGAGTGGAGCATTTCATCAATGTAAAAACCAATGTGCTTGAGTCGCTGAAAGGCTTCAATGCTTTGTTGAACATTTAAATTATTGATTACGATTATGAAGCCAAATTTCAAGAATATACAGATAAACGAATTCAGGGCCGCTCAGGTTGAGGTGCCTGCTGAATCAAGTTGGTTGACTCCGGAATTAATCCCGGTAAAACCGGTTTATACTAAAAACGATCTGGAAGGAATGCAGCACCTGAATTATGCTGCTGGTCTTCCTCCATATTTGCGTGGTCCTTATTCAGTTATGTACGCCATGCAACCCTGGACCATCCGTCAGTACGCTGGTTTCTCCACTGCCGAAGAATCGAATGCATTCTACCGTCGTAACCTGGCTGCCGGTCAGAAAGGTCTGTCGGTAGCGTTCGACTTAGCTACACACCGCGGTTACGATGCCGATCACGAACGTGTGGTAGGTGATGTGGGTAAAGCCGGTGTGTCGATTTGTTCGGTGGAAGATATGAAAGTGTTGTTCGATGGAATTCCATTGAATAAAATGTCGGTTTCGATGACCATGAACGGAGCCGTACTTCCTATTCTTGCTTTTTATATAAATGCAGGGATGGAGCAGGGTGCCAAACTCGAAGAAATGGCCGGAACTATCCAGAACGATATTCTCAAAGAATTTATGGTGCGAAATACCTATATTTATCCGCCCAAATTTTCGATGAAGATTATTGCTGATATCTTCGAATATACATCTAAGAACATGCCGAAGTTTAACTCGATTTCAATTTCGGGTTATCATATGCAGGAAGCAGGTGCAACTGCTGATATTGAGCTGGCCTATACGCTGGCCGATGGTCTGGAATACCTCCGCGCTGGTGTGAATGCCGGAATGGATATCGACTCTTTTGCTCCGCGTTTATCCTTCTTCTGGGCTATTGGGATGAACCACTTCATGGAAATTGCCAAGATGCGTGCAGCCCGTTTGCTCTGGGCGAAAATTGTTAAACAATTCAATCCTAAAAACCCGAAATCGCTGGCACTTCGTACGCACTCGCAAACGTCGGGTTGGTCACTCACCGAGCAGGATCCGTTTAACAACGTAGGCCGTACATGTATCGAGGCTATGGGAGCTGCGTTGGGACATACTCAGTCGTTGCACACAAATGCCCTTGACGAGGCTATTGCATTGCCAACCGATTTCTCGGCACGTATTGCCCGTAACACCCAGATTTACATCCAGCAGGAGACTGAAATTTGCCGCGAGGTGGATCCATGGGCTGGTTCGTATTATGTAGAATCGCTGACACAGGAGCTGGTTGAAAAGGCATGGGATCTGATTGAAGAAGTGGAAAAACTGGGCGGTATGGCAGCAGCCATCGAAACCGGTATCCCTAAAATGCGTATCGAAGAAGCCGCTGCACGTACGCAGGCCCGTATTGACTCAGGAGCTCAAACCATCGTGGGTGTAAACAAGTATCGTCTGGAAAAAGAAGATCCGATCGATATTTTGGAAGTGGATAATACAGCAGTTCGCAAGCAACAAATTGAGCGTTTGCAACAGTTGAAAGCCAACCGTAATGAGGCAGATGTAAAGAAAGCCCTCGATGCAATTACCGAATGTGCCCGTACAGGAGAAGGAAACCTGCTTGAGCTGGCCGTTGAAGCTGCCCGTGTCCGTGCGACACTGGGAGAGATTTCCGATGCCTGCGAAGCAATTTCAGGACGTTATAAAGCAACCATCAGAACAATTTCAGGCGTGTATTCATCAGAAACAAAAGAGGATGCAACCTTCAAAAAAGCCTGTGAGCTTACTGAAGCGTTTGCGAAAATAGAGGGTCGTCGTCCACGTATCATGATTGCCAAAATGGGTCAGGATGGACACGACCGTGGTGCGAAAGTAGTTGCAACCGGTTATGCCGACTGTGGATTTGATGTGGATATGGGACCTTTGTTCCAGACTCCTGCCGAAGCTGCCAAGCAAGCCGTTGAAAACGATGTACACATCCTCGGGGTGTCGTCGTTAGCTGCTGGTCACAAAACCCTCGTACCTCAGGTAATTGAAGAGTTGAAAAAGCTGGGTCGTGAAGATATCGTGGTAATTGCAGGCGGTGTTATTCCTGCGCAGGATTACGATTATCTTTATAAAGCAGGTGTTGCTGCCATTTTCGGACCCGGTAGTCCGGTGGCAAAAGCTGCATGTACAATCATGGAAATTCTGCAGGAAGATTAATCCGGGTTTGTATAACTGAAACAGGCATTTTCGTTAGATTCCAAAAACGGGAAAAATATTGATTATTTTTCCCGTTTTATTTGTTTTATGATAAACTTTTCTTATATTTGTCCTGTCAATGATAGTTTTTATCATGCAATGAAATTTACTAAACCGACTACAAAGTAATTTGTAGCATTCTAACTAGTTTTGATTGTAAAAAATTCAATTGAGAAATTGATTCTGATTTGATTCCCTCTTATTAAAATTTACAGAAAAAAACTCCTCTGCGTGATGCAAAGGAGTTTTTGCTTTTTTAGTGCATAGCAGAAAATCTGTATATACTTACTCCGGAAGTCTCCCTTCTGGCATCTCTGACCATTGCCCATGCAACAGTTTTAGCCTGAATGGGTTTATAATCCGAAGGGATTAAAAAAGAAAACAAAGGCATTATGAGGGCTGAAATTGATTCTGCAATCCGCTTTTCAGTCCTTTTGCCCAGTAAAAGTGAAGGTTGATAGATTCCTATTTGGGGTATGGGTAAGTTGGATAAAGCATCTTCAACCTCTCCTTTCATTTTGGAATAGAAGTTCATACTCTTGCTGTTAGCTCCAATGGCCGAAACCAGATGAAATCCCTTTGCGCCCGTTTTAACGGCGACTTGTGCAGCGGTAACAGGTATATCAAAATCAATTTTCCGGTATTCCTTCAGATTGGGTGTTTTCTTGCGGGTAGTTCCAATGGCGCAAAAAATATGATCACAACCCTCCAGCGCATCCTGTAGCTTTTGTTGGTTGTTAAAATCTACCACTACCTGTCTGATTCGAGAATCGTTGAACGGGGAAGTTCGTCTTACCAATAGTCTGATTTCACATATTGAGTTGTCTTCCAGCAATTCTTCTACTATATGTTTTCCAATTAATCCGCTTGAACCGATAACAGCAACTTTTTCCATAATATTTCTTTTTTATGAGCTAACAAATGTATTCATTTTTTGTTCTATCTCCTGTTATTGAAGCTAAAATTTGAAGCTGTTCCAAAAAATACAGCTGTTTTTTTACTAACTTTGCAGATTAAAAAAAAACATCAATGCACACTATAGAAGAGAAAAAAGAACAGTTTGAACGACTGTTGGGAATCATGTCGGATTTACGGAAACAATGTCCCTGGGATAAAGAACAGACTTTCGAAAGTCTGCGTACACTCACTATTGAGGAAACCTACGAGTTGGCCGATGCCATTTTAAGGGATGACAAAAAGGAAATCAGCAAGGAACTGGGAGATTTACTGCTTCATGTAGTATTTTATGCACAGATGGGTAGTGAAACCGGGGATTTTGACATGTATACTGTAATGAAAAATCTTTCAGAAAAGCTGATCTATCGCCATCCTCATATTTATGGTGATGTGCAAGCTAATAATCCGGATAAAGTAATGCAAAACTGGGAAGATTTAAAGTTAAAGGAAAAAGGTGGTAATCGTTCGGTGCTGGCGGGTGTGCCTATGTCATTGCCAGCTATGATTAAAGCTTATCGGGTGCAGGATAAAGCCCGTAATGTAGGTTTCGACTGGGAAGTGCGTGAACAGGTTTGGGACAAGGTTCGCGAAGAATTTAACGAACTTCAGGCTGAAATTGATACAATGGATCAGGACAAAATAGAAGCTGAATTTGGCGATTTATTTTTTAGTTTGATTAATGCTGCCCGATTATACAAAATTAATCCTGAAAATGCCCTGGAACGTACTAATCGTAAATTTATCCAGCGATTCAATTACCTTGAAGCACAAACAATTGCACAGGGCCTCGACCTGAAACGAATGTCGCTGACCGAAATGGATGAAATATGGAATGAAGCCAAAAAACTTGAACATAATTCAACCAATAAATAAGTAATAAACATGAAGAAACTAACAGTAATTATTATGAGTAGTATGCTGCTGGCTGCCTGTAGCCAACAACCAAAAGAAGCTGAATTTCAGTACGAAGTGGATCGCTTTGCCGATGTCCAGATACTTCGTTATAAAGTAAATAATTTTGATGATCTTAGTCTGAACCAGAAATTACTGGTGTACTATCTGTCTGAAGCTGCCATTGAAGGACGTGATATTCTTTATGATCAGAATCATAAAAATAATCTGACAATTCGACGTTTGCTGGAAGATGTTTATACTTTATATTCAGGCGACAAGTCAAGTGAGGAATTTACTGCGCTAACCACTTATCTGAAACAGGTGTGGATGGGCAATGGGATTCATCACCATTATTCGGAAGATAAATTTACACCTCAGTTTTCGGAGCAATTCCTGAAAGAGGCTGTTTTAGCTATCGATCCTCAAAAATTGCCCCTGGCCGAAGGTGAAACGGTAGATGCGTTTATCAACCGCATTTTTCCGGTCATTTTTGATCCGACATTGTATACCAAACGGAGTAATCAGGAAGCTGGTGTTGATTTGATTCAGACTTCTTCAAATAATTTCTACGAAGGGGTGACTCAGAAAGAAGTGGAAGCCTTTTATTCACAAATAGCCGATCCTTCGAATCCTCGTCCTGTTCCGTATGGTTTGAACAGCAAGGTGATCAAAAAAGATGGTAAAGTTCAGGAAGTGGTATGGAAAGAAGGGGGTATGTATTCAGCTGCTATCGTTCGAATTATTGGTTGGCTGGAAAAAGCTGCCGGAGTTGCTGAAAACGAAGCTCAAAAGAAAGTGATTGAATCATTAATCAGCTATTACAAAACAGGTAACTTGTCGACGTATGATGAATATTCCATCCTCTGGCTACAGGATTTGCAATCCCAGGTAGATTTTGTGAATGGTTTTACCGAGACCTATACCGATCCGCTGGGGATGAAGGCTACCTGGGAGTCGATCGTGAATTTCAAGGATGTGGAAGCTACCAAACGTACGACGATTATCAGCGATAATGCACAATGGTTTGAAGACCATTCTCCTACTGATAAAGAATTTAAAAAAGAAGAAGTGAAAGGGGTTACAGCCAAGGTAATTACTGCTGCTATGCTGGGTGGCGATTGTTATCCGGCCACACCTATTGGAATTAACCTTCCTAATTCCAACTGGATTCGTGCCGAACATGGTTCAAAATCGGTTACTATTGAAAATATAACAGAAGCGTATACCAAAGCATCTGCTGGTAGTGGATTCATGGAAGAGTTTATGTGGAGCGAAACCGAAATTGAAAGGGCTAAGAAGTATGGTTCGTTAACTGATAATCTCCATACTGACTTACACGAATGCCTGGGACATGGTTCGGGTAAACTGTTACCTGGTGTGAGTCCCGATGCACTGAAAGCCTATGGTTCACCTGTTGAAGAATCGAGGGCCGATCTTTTTGGGCTCTACTATATGGCTGACCCTAAAATGGTAGAATTGGGTTTATTACCTGATGCAGAAGCCTATAAAACGCAGTATTACAGTTACCTAATGAACGGACTGATGACACAACTAACACGTATTCAACCCGGTAAAAACATCGAACAGGCACACATGCGTAATCGTCAGTTGATTGCATCATGGGTATTCGAAAAAGGTAAAGCGAATGGGGTAGTGGAATTTAAAAAGAAAGACGGTAAGACCTATGTTTTTGTCAACGATTATCTTAAATTAAGGGATTTATTTGGTCAGTTGTTGAAAGAAATTCAACGTATAAAATCAACCGGCGATCTGGAAGCTGCTAAAATACTGGTAGAAACCTATGCCGTAAAAGTAAATCAGGATATTCACAAAGAAGTGCTGGATCGATATGCCAAACTCAATATTGCTCCTTACCGCGGTTTTGTAAATCCCGTTTACACTCTGGTAAAGGCTGATGATGGTTCAATTAAGGATGTTAAGGTGAGTTACGATGAAAATTATGTTGATCAGCATCTGCGCTATTCACGTGACTACTCAGTACTTCCAAACCTT
>JANJXE010000555.1 GCA_024709185.1 Paludibacter sp. | reverse complement strand
CTGAGATTTATAAATCTCAGGGGCTTTAAACACGCCATCGAATTGGTATTTGGAAAATACGATAAAGATTCACATTCAGGAGAAATTTCTCATTTTCAGGCCCTGGCAACGGCAACGGCATCTACAGTGGGATTGGGTAATATTGCGGGTGTAGCAGTTGCCATTACACTGGGAGGACCGGGAGCTACTTTCTGGTTAATTGTTGCCGGTTTCCTGGGAATGACTACAAAGCTGGTAGAATGTACACTGGGTGTAAAATACCGGAGAATGAATGATGATGGCACTGTTTCAGGAGGACCTATGTATTACCTGCGAGATGGATTAGCAGGCAGGGGCTTAAAAAAAACAGGACGAATTCTGGCTTTACTATTTGCATTATTTGCTACCGTGGGTGCCTTTGGCATTGGCAATATGTTCCAGTCGAATCAAATGATTGCACAAGTGGTAGCAACCTTTCCTGATTTAAAAGGCAGTGAATTATGGTTAGGACTGGTTGTGGCATTACTTACCGGCATAGTAATCCTAGGAGGAATAAAGGGTATAGCAAGAGTAAATGATAAGCTTTTCCCACTGATGGCAGGAATCTATCTGATTTCTACCCTAATCGTTATTGGAGTAAATTATCAGCATATTGACGACGCATTTATAGCCATTTTCAAAGGAGCATTTTCTCCGGCAGGCATTCAGGGAGGAATTGTTGGTGTCATGATCATAGGCTTCAGACGAGCAGCTTTTTCTAATGAAGCTGGAATAGGTTCCGCGGCCATAGCCCATTCCAGTGTTAAAACAGGCACTCCAATCACAGAAGGTTTTGTATCACTTCTCGAACCATTTATCGACACAGTCGTTATTTGCACACTTACGGCTCTGGTAATCATCACCAGTGGGATGTATGTGAACCCGGGAGCATTGGAAGGCACCCAGCTCACCTCTGCTGCCTTTGCCACGGTATCGCCCTGGTTTCCTTATCTCCTGCTCCCCACTATTCTGCTCTTTGCCTATACAACTATCATATCGTGGTCGTACTATGGCGTAAAGAGTTTCGATTTCCTGGTGGGAGATTTTGTAGAACGAAAATGGAAAAAAAGAATCATTGCTACCAGGATGTATCAGGTTGTTTACCTGTTTTTTACGGTATTGGGTGCTGTATTACACCTGAGTGCTGTAGTTGATTTTTCGGATATGCTGATTTTGGCTATGGCAGTACCGAATATTATCGGACTGTACATACTGGCACCTGAAGTCCGCCATGCCCTAAAAGTATATCGCAAGGCGTAAAAATGGAATCACCAACATGAGTTCGGTGATTAAATAAAAAAAAGAGCTTATCCTTTTACAGGGGATAAACTCTTTTCGAGAGCGGAAGACGGGGCTCAAACCCGCGACCCTCAGCTTGGAAGGCTAATGCTCTATCAACTGAGCTACTTCCGCAAAAAAATCTTAATGTTTCACTCAGTTGATAGAGCATATTTATGTCTATCTTTTGGCAACTGAGCTACTTCCGCAAAAAAATCTTAATGTTTCACTCAGTTGATAGAGCATATTTATGTCTATCTTTTGGCAACTGAGCTACTTCCGCAAAAAGTGGGC
>JANJXE010000444.1 GCA_024709185.1 Paludibacter sp. | reverse complement strand
AAACCGCGGTTTCTGGCTGATCAACGATAAAGGTGAAAAAACACCCTTGTACCACACACATCAGAGTTTCTATGCAGAAGCAAAAAAATGGCTAAACGAGTATGTGGTCATCAATAAAAAAATGCCAACGGATGATGAATTCCGCAAAGCAGCGCTCGAATTTAATTCATTAAAGTAAAAAAACCATATCATGAAAAAAGCAAGTGTACGTAATCTGGTTTTACTTTCAGTTACATCCTCAACATTGGTGGCGCAGCCATCAAAGCCTAATGTCGTATTTATTTTAGTCGATGATTTAGCCTACGATGCTATCGAAAGCAGCGGGAGATATCCGTTTTTAAAAACGCCCAATATTTCCCGATTACAAAAAGAAGGGGCCTCTTTTTCTAATTTCTTTGTAACTATGGCATTGAGTTCTCCCTCAAGAGCCAGTTTCCTGACAGGAATGTATCCACACAAACACGGGGTAACACAGAACAACGAAAAAGTAGATGCAAACTGGGAGAAGTATCCTCCGTATACAACTGTATTACAAGCGAATGGCTATGAGTCGGCTTTTATAGGGAAAATGCACCAGGCCAGTTTGTGGGGTAAAGATCAGGTTCGACCCGGTTTCGATTATTGGTTGGGTTTCAGGGGGCAAGGCCATTATTTTAAAAATGTGTTCAATGAAAATGGGGTGGAATTTAATAAAGAAGGGTATATTACCGATGTGCTGACTGAGTTTTCCAGAACCTGGTTGCTGGAAAAGCGAAACAAGGATAAGCCTTTCCATCTATGTTTGTGGCATAAATCGGTACACGGTCCGTTTCAGCCTGCACCCCGGCATCTGGGTGTGTTCGCTAACGATTCGCTGCCACTTCCTCCAAATAAGAACGGGGTAACTACATACGAAGGCAAACCGGAATGGCAAAAGTACAAGAAAAGCTATTATAAAATCTGGGATAAAGAACCTGAATGGAATCCAAAATTTCAGGAGCCGCTGGATATCTTGGAAACACTGTTGGCAGTTGATGAATCGGTGGGTAAAATTTATGCCACTCTACAGGAAATGAAGCAACTAGACAATACTATTTTCATTTTTTCAAGCGACAATGGATATTTTATGGGTGAACACGGGTATTGGGATAAACGGATTTCGTACGAAGAATCGATGCGGATACCAATGATAATACGCTATCCCGCAAAAGTAAAAGCCGATAGCCAATTGAAAAAAATGTGTTTAAATGTCGATATTGCTCCTACCATTCTTCAGCTGGCCGGACTGAAAGTTCCTTCCTATATACAGGGAAAATCGATGGTGCCCTTGTTTAAAAACGAAGAGAGAGTGAACTGGAGGAAGCAATTTATTTTCCAGTATTTTGTTGATGATGAGTATCCGTATGCGGGACCAACTCAGGTGGCTTTACGAACCGACCGCTATAAATTGGTTGATAACAATCTGGAAAACGACATCGACGAATTGTATGATTTGCAGAACGACCCCGGAGAAATGAATAATCTGATTGCTAATCCAACGTACGGCAAGGTATTGGCTGACCTTCGTCGACGGATGGAAGACGAAAAAAAGAACATTGACTACAATGACGACAGAGATTTTTGGTTACGTCAGCAAGTTCCACTCTGGGATGCGAAATACAAGGGCAAAAAACAAAAGCAACATTAAAAATGAGAGTCGTTCGACTGACTACCGTATTCTGTCTGCCTCTGATTACCAGTCAGGGGTATGCTCAGTCGGGCGATAAAAAGGCTCCGAATATTATTTGCATTTTGGTTGATGATCTTGGATATGGTGATTTATCCTGTCAGGGTTATACCACCGAAAAAAATCCATACGATAAACCCGACACCTTGTGTAATGAACTGTCGAAAGAATTAATGAATCATATCCGGCGAAGCGGGACTGTGAAATGGCAACATTAAGAACAAGTAAAATTGAATATAGCATGAGAAAAACACCCGTATTAATTGCATCATTTGCTGCTCCACTATTAGTGGGAGCTCAGGTCACTCAACAGTTTAATATAGTATTTATTATTTCCGACGAGCACAAAGCCGATGTAACCGGTTGTTACGGAAATACAGTTGTTAAGACACCCAATATTGACGCATTGGCAAAAAGCGGGGTTACCTTTACCAGAGCCTACACGGCATCACCTCTGAGTGCACCGGCACGTGCAGCACTGATTACCGGCACCTATCCTTCAACGAATGGCGCGATCACCCACCGTATAAAAGTGGACAAGAAGCATCGGCGAGCGGAAGTGGAAGCTTTGAAAGCTGAAAATGGTGGTGCAGGAAAGTATCGTGCCGGTTACAAAGAAGGCATGATTACATGGGGAGAGTTTTTCAAAATGAATGGCTACGGAACAGCCGCTATAGGCAAAATGCATGTTCATGGTGAACTTCAGAAGGGTGTAAATCCAGACTATCCTGATGGAAATCTGATGGGTTTTGATGTATCGGACATGCGTTTTTATACTTTTTTTCCGGGAGGCCATTACACCGATTATAAAAACAATCCGGATTTCAATTACCGCTACCGTGAATACGGACCCTATAAAGACCTTCGTCAAGGAAATGTGAACAACAAAAATCTGTTACCAACTCTGATTGAAAATGAAGAAGATATTTTCGATTTTGTCGTAACGCGTAAAAGTATGGACTTTATCGAGGAAGCTGTAAAGGCAAATCAGCCCTTTGTAATCCATGTGGGCCTCGAAAAACCTCATCAACCATGGACTACAGCACAGCGTTTTTACGATTTGTACAAGACCGAAGATATGATTCTTCCGGCAAACAGGGACGATCACCGTAAGAATGGAAAATTTCCGTATGTGGCATCGTGGACGCATAGTGGTCTGAAGGATACCATGGAAATGAAACGTGCCATGCATGCCTATTACGGATGTGTATCGCAGGTGGATGAGCAGGTGGGTAAACTGGTTGCAAAAACCAAAGAGTTAGGTATTTACGAAAACACTATCTTTGTATACACTTCCGACCATGGCGAACATTTGTTTGAACATGGTTTGTTCGAGAAACACTGTATGTTTGAGGCAGCAGTTCGTGTACCATTGATTATTTCCTGTCCCGCCTTATTGCCACAGGGTGTAACCAGTCATTCATTGGCTTCGTTGGTGGATATTCTGCCAACTCTGGCAGAACTTACAGGTGGCAAAGTAGTGCAACAATGGGAGGGTCAATCCCTGGTTGAAGTTATGAAAACCGGAAAAATAGCCGACAGAAAGATTTACTCTGAATTTTATGAAGCGAGCAAAGAAAGCTTTAAAGATCGGGAAGTGGCACAACGAATGCTGCTCGACAATAGCTATAAGTACGTGTATACACATGGGATGATTGACCAGCTTTATAATGTAAAAACAGATAAAGCCGAAATGAACAATCTTGCACTGGACCCTCAATTTGCACTAACCGTAGAGCAATATCGCTTTTTAACAATCGAGAACTGGAATGTGAAGTTTAATCGGAAAATGGTTGCTTCAGTGGACAAAATGGGAGCACACTATCAACTGAAATGGGAACATGTACCAGAAGTAAAATCATATACTATATGGAAAAGTACCAGTCCGGATGCAACAAGAGCGGTAAAACTGGCTGAGGTTTCAGATACCAGCTATCGTGTTACAACGCATAAATCGACGGCCTATTATTGGATTACTGCGAATTGGAATCTAACCAGACTAAGTACACGCAGTCAAACCATTCCGATGTTAACTCAGAACTTACCCGAAGTGTTACCCGTAACGATGGCCGTACAGTTATAAAACCGTGACTGGACAAAATAAATTAGTGTTCAATTTAAATAAGTAAGAAAATGAATACCCGGACCCTTACATTCGTGCTTGCTGCATTTCCGTTAACGCTTAGTGTGCAAGCTGGTCAAAGCAAAAAAAGCCAGAAACCCAAAAATGTCATTTTCATTTTAAGTGACGATCATCGCTATGATTTCATGGGGTTTATGAAAAAAGTGAGTTGGCTTCAAACTCCAAATCTCGATTATCTGGCCCAAAATGGCGCTCATATCAGAAATGCCTTCGTCACCACCGCTTTATCATCTCCCAGTAGGGCATCTATCCTTACCGGATTGTTTTCGCATGAACATAAAATTGTGGATAATGAAGCACCACTTACTCCCGGACTAACTTTTTTTCCATCCTACTTACAAAAAAGCGGTTATGAAACTGCATTTTTTGGAAAATGGCACATGGGGAATACCGATGACCGACCACAGCCTGGATTCGATCATTGGGAGAGTTTTAAAG
>JANJXE010000029.1 GCA_024709185.1 Paludibacter sp. | reverse complement strand
TCTTCTACCAGATACGTTTCCTGGACAGTCCAGGTAAGCGGTTTTTCAACGTAAACGTGTTTTCCGGCCTGTGCTGCTTCAATAATCATCGTTCCATGCCAGTGGTCGGGCGTAGCAATAATCACCGCATCGATATCGGGTGCTGACAGCAATTCACGGTAGTTTTTGTAAACAACGGGAGCATCAGCCATTTTCCCACCGGTAGTTTGACGATACAGGTTAGAGCCAGCCAATACAGCATTCTGTGCATTCACCGTAAAAATATCGCAAACACCCCTTACCTCCACTTTCAGATCTTCCTGCTCCAGAAAATCCTGGTAACGGGTATTGTTGGGGTCTTCCTTTGATTTCTTCTTCCAGTCATCCAGTAACTCAGGTGTGGCAAATCCCAGCGAACGCATGAGGTACGATCCACGGCTTCCGTAACCGATAATTCCGATACGAATCACCTCACCATCGAGAGATTTTCGTTCGCTTACCGGTGCCGGATCCACATTGAACAGATTGCCGGCAATTTTATTGTAGTTTTCTTTCTGACGTTTTTTATATACACCATAGGCCATAGCTCCGATAACAGGTACGGTAGCCAGTGTTTTGAGAGCCTCTCTCCTTCCCTCCGACTGAGGGGTATTGGTATTCTCCATACTATTTTTACGCTTTCCTTTTTTTGTTGATGTACCGATCGATGCCGATACGATGAGAATTGGGGAACAAAAGACCGGTAACCACTACAGCTACCAGAATAATCACATTTTTATCAATCCACAGGTACGAACCCTCGGGACGCAATGCGTAAACAGCATCCAGTGTCGGCGGATGCGAAAAGTAATACAATAGGAGCATTGTTGCAGCACCGATGCTACCCAAACGCGAAAAAATCCCCAACAGTAAACTCAGACCTACCAATATCAAACCGTAGATATTCAAATAATTGATAACAGACATCACCACAGGCATATCGGCAAGCCACATAAAAAACTGACCCAGCGGGCCTTTCGAATCCATCAGGTAACCATAGGCAGACCAGTTGGGTGATAAAAATTTCGTAATACCCTCGTACAAAAAATACCAGCCGATTAGCACCCGCAGAACCACGAGTCCCGTCAGTTGCAATGGGCTGTAAGAGAAATGTTTTCGCATAGTACTATAATTAATTTCTAAAACTTAAAAACAAAGTTACCAGTGCATAAATCAGGATAGCGGCAATCCAGAGAGTTGTGCCTTCAACCATGGAATATACACCAAGAGCCAGCACCAGACTTACCATAAAATTCATCCGTTGCAACCGTTGTGCCCTAAAACCATCGGCTGGTACTTTCAGCAAATAAATCAACTGTATAAGAATTATTACAGCGGCTCCTCCACCAAAAATATATTTCCCAGCAGGAACTTCAAAAAAATGCATCAGTGATCCTGCAACCAGGGCCAGAAAGCTAATAACCAAAGCCTGCTTTATCAATTTGTTGTCCTTCATTGAATCGTCGAATTAAATAAAAATATGTCCTCGTCATCCTTTTTCATCAGGTATTTCTCACGGGCTACTTTTTCAAGGTATAACGAATCAGTTTTCAACTTATTGATTTCATCCTTGTTTTTTTTGATTTCTTCACGAAAGACTTCTAATTCCTGTTGCAATTGGTTAACTTCCCTGCTCATTCGGTACTTACGTATAAGGTTGTGTCCATCGAAAAAGATGAGATAAACCAAAAAAACAGCAACTACAAGGGTGTATTTGCTGAGGATGATTTTCAGTAGTACAGATGAAAAATGGGTTCGGGACATTGTTGAAAACTGATTGATGACAGACCACAAAGATAGCGAATATTTCAAAATAAAATCCCTATCTTTGCAAAAAATGAAAGTATAGGAATATCGCATTTATATGGAGAATTTCATCGTTTCAGCCCGAAAATACAGACCCTCTACATTTAAGTCGGTAGTTGGACAAAACGCGCTCACTACTACCCTACGTAACGCTATTCAGACGAACCACCTGGCCCACGCCTATTTATTTTGCGGGCCCAGGGGAGTAGGTAAAACAACCTGTGCACGTATTTTCGCCAAAACCATCAACTGTCAGCAACTTACTGCCGATGGCGAGGCTTGTAATCAGTGTGAATCGTGTGTATCGTTCAACGAGCAGCGTTCGTATAATATTCACGAACTTGATGCAGCCTCCAACAATGGAGTTGATGATATACGGTCGTTGATTGATCAGGTGCGCATCCCGCCTCAGATCGGACAGTACAGTGTATATATAATTGATGAGGTGCACATGCTGTCGCCCGGTGCTTTCAATGCTTTTCTGAAAACCCTTGAAGAACCTCCTGCTCATGCTATCTTCATTCTGGCTACCACCGAAAAGCATAAAATTATCCCTACTATTCTTTCCAGGTGCCAGATTTACGATTTCAACCGTATTACCATTGCCGATACCGTTTCTCACCTGCGGTATGTTGCTTCCAGCGAAAATGTGAGTATCGACGAAAATGCATTAAACATCATTGCACAGAAAAGCGATGGAGGTATGCGTGATGCCCTGTCGATTTTCGATCAGCTGGTAAGTTTCTGTGGTACAACGATTGATTACCAGAGTGCTATTCAAAACCTGAATGTGCTTGATTATGAATATTATTTTAAGCTTACTGATGCTTTTCTGCAGGGTGATGTAACCAATTCCTTACTTATTTTCAACGAAATTCTCAACAAAGGCTTCGACGGGCATCATTTTGTGACCGGACTAAGTTCACACTTCAGAGACCTTCTGGTTTGTAAGGATCCGGCAACAATAGAATTAATGGAAGTAGGAGCCGACATTGGAAAACGGTACATCGCTCAGGCACAGGCCTGCGAAACCGATTTTCTGATTCCGGCGCTTAAAATTACCACCGATTGCGACATGGGCTATCGGATAAGCAATAATAAACGCCTGCTGGTAGAGCTTAGCCTGATTCGTTTGTGTCAACTCACAAGCGCAAAAAAAAAAATAACTGACGAGGAGCTTCCGCCCCTGCAAGCCGTTTTTCCAACAACCGGAATCACAACTACAGGGACCCGTAC
>JANJXE010000441.1 GCA_024709185.1 Paludibacter sp. | reverse complement strand
TATCCATGTCGTACATTGCGAAGAATTACTTCAGGAAATCCAGAAGTTGGCTAAGTCAACGTATCAACGAAATGTCGGTAAATGGTAAACCGGTACGTTTTACACCCGATGAGTTGGATATATTTAATAAAGCACTTAAGGAAATAGCACAAAAGACTGCTTCAACGCAGCTTTCAAAATAAAGTGGAGCTGGAGGGAGTCGAACCCTCGTCCAAACAAGGAAATAATACGCTTTCTACATGTTTATCTTCGCTTAGGTTTTCGTGCGCAGGCAAGACCGAAGCCACCAATCTGCGCCTTATCCTCTGTTAGTTCATGACGGCTGCGAGGCCAGTCGTCACTATCTCCGATTTAGCTGCACCCTCTGATCTTCAGCCTCGGAGCGAGGGCTTTGGGAGGATGTCTCGTCTCAGCACCTTGTGCCGGGATTAAGCCGATCTACTATGATTCGATCAAGCAGCAAGAGCGTAGTTATTTTCGCCAGTTATGATTTTGTGAACCGTGATTTACGAGCCGTTTTCACCCCGCTCGACATGCTTACATACCCTTTCTACCTGCTGTCAAAACCAAACAGCCCCTTTAAAGGTGGTAACATAACTAGTGATGTACATCAGTTTGTTACCGTACTAATTGAATCAACGCTTCGATTCGGGTACAAAGATACAACTTTTCAACGAAATGTTGCAAGCTTAGGTGTTTTTATGGTACGATTTTCCAGAACAGGGGCTTCAACACTCAATATGCTAAGTTCACAGCTTAAAACTCGTCATTCATTATTCGTTTTTTTGTAAGATTTCAGGATAAAATATACCTTTGTGTTCCTATAGTTCATTCTCATTGAAAAGGTAACTAGTAATTGAAAGTCTGAGAATGACAGGCCCGGACGATTCACCCGGGTGCGTGGTATCCGGTTTTTCTAAAATATTTAAAAAGTATGAAACGAGCATGTAACTACTTCACATACAGGATTATGATAATGTCTGCATGCGAGTTCAATACGATCATTAAAAAACAATCATTACCGTATGAAAACGTTAATCATCGAAGATGAAGAATACGCAGCCCGCCGGCTTGCGAACATGATCAGGGAATGTGACCCCACCATACAGATTGTCAATACCTTTGCTTCTGTAAAGGAATCGGTGGAATGGCTGAAGAACAATGCGCAGCCCGAACTTATTTTTCTGGATATTCAGTTGGAAGACGACCTCAGCTTTGCCATTTTTGAGCAGGTGCAGGTACGTTCCAAAATTATTTTCACCACGGCCTTCGACGAATATGCCATCAAGGCATTTAAGCTCAATAGCATCGACTATTTGCTGAAACCCATTAATAAAGAGGAGCTTTGCCGGGCAATTGATAAGTTCCGTGCCTGGTCGGCCGAATCGACTCCGGTTATTGATGCGGTGATGCTACGTGGATTGCTGAATCCTCAACCTGTTTATCGTGAGCGATTTATGGTTACAGTAGGCGATAAACTGAAACCTATCAATGTATCGGATATTGCCTACTTCTTCTCCACAGCAGGAATTACCTTTGTGGTGATGCATTCGAAAGTGCAGTATTCGCTCGATTTTAGTCTGGATAACCTGAAGGATATATTGAATCCACGAGACTTTTTCCGTGTAAACCGGCAGTTTCTGGTTGGATTAAAATCGATTGAAAAGGTGGTGGTATACCCGAAAAGCAGATTGAAACTGGTCTTGAATCCTCCAACGGATGACGATTTGTTTGTCAGCATCGACAAAGCTCCCGAATTTAAACAATGGCTCGATGGTGAGTAAAATTTTAGTTGTAAAATAACAACCAAATCAACACATGGCAGATATTTTCAAATCGCTACCTCCCGAAGTTATTCAACAAGAGCGACTAAAGGGCGCTTTGATGAGTATTTACTTCCGATGGCTGATGATTGCCGTTGTGGTAATCACCCTTTCAATTCAGTTGCTTTCCGGTTTTAAAGCAGAATCGGTGTATTCGTTTACGCTGGTAATCGTTTATTTTTTCCTGAATATTGTCCTTTGGATAGCCGCCCAAAAGAAATACGATCCTGCCTTTTTAGGATATGTAAGTGCCCTGCTGGATGTGGGTATGGTTACACTCAATTTGTATTTTTCGGGAATGCACCACGATAAACTGGCCGTTACAGCTGCCGCTTCCATGTTTTTGTATCCGATTTTGTTTGTGCTCTACACCTTTCGCCTGAACAGATCGTTGCTGATTTTCTTAGTCTTTATTGCCTTGTTGTTCTTTAATATAAACTACTTTTATGTTTATTTTCAGGATGTTGAGTTCTACAGAGCTTATCTTTCAATCACTCCTCAATCGCATATTTTTAAAAGCATTTACATTTTCTTTATCGGATTTCTGTGTGTGTATTTTCAGCAATCTATTTCCCGCTTCATTCTACAACAAATTACTCAGGCCAATGAACGTGCCGAACTGGATGTGAAAGTGAAAACAGAGGAACAAAAAAACAAGTATGTTCAAAAGCTGATAGAACAGGAAAAGGAACAAAATAAAAAACTGGAACAGGAAGTGAAACAGCGTACTGAAGAACTAACACGGGTGAATACTCAACTGCTGAAATTGCAAAAGGAGAATCTGCAATCGCAGTTTGAGGTGTTGAAACAACAGGTAAACCCGCATTTTCTTTTCAATAGTTTGAATGTGCTGACCTCACTGATTAAACTGGATCCCGATCTGGCCGAGAAATTTTCGGAACAGCTTTCCAAGGTTTACCGCTATGTGCTGGAAAACAAAGACTTCGAACTGGTGGATTTGAATACCGAGCTTAACTTTCTGGATGCGTACATTTTTCTGCTGGATATCCGGTTTGTTGGAAAATTGCGTATCAGCATCAACATTCAGGAAGAAAACCGCAACCAACGCCTGGTTCCGCTGGCCATGCAGTTGCTCATCGAAAATGCCATCAAGCACAATGTAATGTCGAAAATGCAACCACTCATCATTGATGTTTTTGTGGATGATGCGAATTATCTCAATATTGTCAACAACCTTCAGGAGCGCCCGACACATCTGGCATCAACAGGGCTGGGCCTGAAGAACATTCTGAATCGCTATGAACTGCTGAACCTTAGCCCACCCGTATTTGAAAAAACTGCACATCAGTTTATTGCGAGGATAAAGTTGGTGAAGTAATAAATTACTATTTTTGCAACATGAACCTAAAAATTATTAACTATGAGAATGGAAACTATACACGAGAAAATCTACGAAATCAGAGGACAAAAAGTTATGCTTGATTTTGACCTGGCATTACTTTATGGTGTAGAAACGAAACGTTTGAAAGAAGCTGTGAGGCGTAATATCAATAGATTTGAAGGTGAAGACTTTATGTTTGAGTTGAATAGTTTAGAAGTTCAACAGATTTCAAGGACGCAAAATGCGACCTTGAACATAAAAAGAGGTCAGAATATTAAATATGCTCCTTTTGCTTTTACCGAACTGGGAGTTGCGATGCTCAGTAGTATTTTAAATTCCTCAACTGCTATTGAAATCAACAGGGCAATCATGAGAACATTTGTCACTATCAGGCAATCATTAATGACAAATCCTGATGCTAAAATAGCAGAACTGCGTTCCGAGTTCAAAGCGCTAAAAGCTTATCTTGAAGAAGTTTTTATGGATCAGAACGATATCAATGAAGATACAAGGATGCAGATAGAATTAATAAATCAGTCGCTGGTTGAATTACAAGCGAATAATAAATTTTTAGATAAACCGAGGATAAAGATAGGATATATATAAGATTCGGAATGTAGGTAGTTGTCTTATCTTAAAATTGCAATAACAGTTTTTTAACCGAAAAATGATTCAATTAGAAGACCTGGGATTTAATTCCCTGCTGGAGAAATACATAACGGATAACAAGCTCGAAAATTTTACTATCGGACGTGTTGTTGAAGAACATAAGGAACGGTACAAAGTCATGACCAAAGAAGGTGACTTTGAAGCTGAAGTAGTTGGCTCAATGCGTTTCATGGCCAAAAGCCGCGAGGAATTTCCTGCAGTGGGCGATTGGGTGGCATTATCGACCTACGATAACGACTTTGCCATTATTCACAAAATACTTCCCCGTTTCTCCTCTATCAAACGACAGGCTGTTGGTCAGTTTGGAGAAATTCAGATTATTGCAACTAATATAGATTATGCTTTGATAGTACAGGCTGTTGACCGTGATTTTAATATCAACAGAATGGAAAGATACCTCACTATTTGCAACTCGTCCGGGGTAAGTCCGATAATCGTGCTTACAAAAACCGATTTGATATCCGGACAACAACTCACTACTATTCTGGAAAGTATTAAAAAAAGGATCAACAATATTCCTGTGATAGCCATAAGTAACGAAACGCAGGATGGTTACGAAATAGTAAAAGCCATGCTGAAAAAGGGTAAAACCTATTGTATGCTTGGTTCTTCTGGAGTAGGGAAGTCAACGCTTTCGAACAATCTTTCAGGAAAACCGATCATGAAAACGGATGCTATCAGCCTAAGCACCCACAAAGGACGACACGTTACAAGCCACCGGGAACTGATTGTGTTGAAAAGTGGCGGAATACTGATCGACAACCCTGGGATGCGGGAAATAGGAATTGCTGATGCAACCCATGGACTGGAAACCACTTTCGATCGAATTTCAGATTTGTCGCACAATTGCCGGTTTAAGGATTGCAAACACACCACTGAACTCGGGTGTGCAGTGCTTGAAGCGGTAGCAAAAGGCGAACTGGACAAAAGCTCCTATGAGAATTACCTGAAAATGGAGCGCGAAAAAGCGCATTTTGAATCCACGGTTGAAGAAAAACGAAAAAAAGATAAGCAGTTTGGTAAAATGCTTAGAAATTATAAAAAGGATATAACGAAGAACGAATACAATTAGAAATTTATAGAATAGTCTGAATATTTACATTGTTAAACATTAAAAAAATCTGCCATGCAACCCATTACTCAACAACAAATTAATCGCTTTGTGGCTGGTGAAACCATTGCCATTGCCGGCGCATCGCGCAACGAGAAGAGTTTCAGCGCCGAGGTGGCTAAACATCTTAAGGAATTAAACTACAAGTTGTGGTTCGTAAATCCGAACTACGAAACCGACGAGCAGGAAAACGCAAAGGTGCAATCCATCGAAAAGTTACCTGAAAATGTAAAGCATCTATTGGTGCTTACACCGGCTACCGAAACAGAAGCAATTGTGAAACAGGCCATTGAAAAGGGAATGGATAACATCTGGATACAGCAAAAGTCAGAAACAACTGCTGCTATTGAATTAGCACTGGCTCATAAGGTGAATTTAATCCATCATCAGTGTGTTTTTATGTTTACCAAGCCAACAGGCATTCATAAATTTCATTATACAATTAAGCGGGTATTTGGCTCGTTGCCGAAATAAACAAAAGGATTGCCCTGCTTTTACCGCAGAGCAATCCTTTTTCAGTTAAAGCTTTTTGCCTATATAAAATACGTAACCATAATATTGGTTGTACCTGTTATATAGCTCAGCTTCCCGTCGTTCGTTGGCAATCAATTCCAATGCCGTAATATTGTCGGGATGTTTTTTTAGAAACAACTCCTGCGCTGCAACCTGGGGTGCGTAGAAATTCGTGGTCCAGCAATTTTCTGGCAGACAAAACGCTGCAACCGGTATGTATCCGGCTTTTTGGATCTGAGCCACTTTAACCGGAATGGTGTCGATTTCAGGATATGCTTCGTTCCAAAAATCGTTGATTTCGGCAGGACGTTCGTCGGTAAACCACGAAGCATCAGTTACAGCAATGTATCCACCTTTCTTCAGGTATTCCCGCCATTCGGTTACACCGCGTTCAAAACCAATGTTATAGATTGCACCTTCCGACCAAATAAGGTCCAGCGATTCACGTTCAAATGGTAGTTGATCCATTGATCCTATAACACCTTTTACTCTGTGTTGCAAATTTATGTTAGCTGCATTTTTGTTAAATTGCTCAATAAAGCCGGGAAACAAATCCAGTCCTGTTACCTTTGCTGTAGTATGCTGTGCCAGTGTCATAGTTTGCCCGCCTGTACCACAACCCAAATCGGCAATAACAGATTCGTCGTTGAGGTTGTCGATAAAACTCAGTGCTTTCAGGGTCATTTCAGGACTTCCGGGACCCTGACGTTCGATAAGTGAAAAATATTCGCAGATTAAATTAAAATCAAATTCATGTATGTTTTGATGTTCGTTACTCATGATGGTAAAGTTTTATATGTCAAAGCGTTGTGATCTAAAATGCACATAGCTTCAACGTATTGTTTTTTAAAATAATGATTTATTGCCCAGACAAGGAAATGCCTGAGAAAACGAAGGTATAATCATAGCTGTAGATGCAACAATGATTATTTACTTTACCAAATCCGAAATAAGTTTAAACATCCACTAATTTTAGTGTTGCAAAGATACAACATTTTTAGATAACTTGCTTATTACGAGGTGAAAAATTGAGCTAAATGAAAAATATATACCCGAAATGAAAATTCACAGGCGATTTTCCGTCATTCATCGAAAAAAAAACGAGGATTGAATGTGTTTTTTTTACTTTTGCGTCAATAATTGATTGTCAATATTATGCCTCTCAAATTGCTTAAAAAATCATATTCAGGTTATCACAAACCCGGCGGACAAAAGGAATTGATGTCGCTGGCTTTGCCTATGATTATTTCAGCCTCTTGTGATGGAATAATGACCTTTACCGATCGGTTGTTTTTAGCCAAAGTAGATACTGCACAAATGAATGCTTCGTTGGCCGGGGGAGTTGCATTGCAAATGCTGACCTTCTTTTTTATTGGTTTGATAGGTTATACAACCGCACTTGCAGCACAATACATGGGTGCCGGAGAAAAACATAATTCGACGCGTTCCACTTTTCAGGGTATGCTTATCACTCTGATAGCCTGGCCGGTAATTGTATTGATAATTCCGTATCTTGGTTCGCTTTTTAGCTTGATGAATACCCCCGAATCTCAAATTGCTTATCAGATTGAATACATTACCATACTGGCGTGGGGAGTGATTTTCACATTGCTTCGCCACACCTTGAGCAGTTATTTTGTGGGTATTGGTCGTTCAACGATAGTAATGCAGGCTACTGTAGCAGCTATGATTACAAACGTGGTATTAAATTATGTGCTGATTTTTGGTAAATCAGGCTTTCAGCCCATGGGCATACGTGGAGCAGCGGTGGCAACAGTTGCCGGGTCGGTTGTTGCTTCGATACTGTTGTTTGTAGCTTATCTGGGTCGAAAAAACAGCATGGAGTTTTCGGCGTGGAAATCGTTTCGGTTTTCAGCTGAAATTATGAAAAAACTGCTGTACTTTGGTTCACCTGCCGGGTTTGAGTTGTTTCTGAATTTTATTGCCTTTTTCTTTATGGTTGCCTTGTTTCAGTCGCAGGGTGATGTGGCTTCCACGGCTATCACCATTATGTTTAACTGGGATATGGTATCTTTTATTCCACTAATAGGTATCGAAACGAGTGTGACAAGTCTTGTG
>JANJXE010000416.1 GCA_024709185.1 Paludibacter sp. | reverse complement strand
TCATTAATCATTAATCATTAATAATTATCCATTAATCATTAAAATCAGTGTTGCCACATAAGGTGCCAGTCGTGAACGAATATGTTTCGATGCTTTGGTTAACTGCGATTCAACAGTATTTTCCGATATATTGAGCAAGGCAGCAATTTCTTTGTTGGAATAGCGTCGTAGTTTACTTAATATATAAATCTGTCGGCGGGAAGGAGGTAGTTCCAGTAAGAGTTGATTGATTCGTTCTTCCAGCAGGTTAAATTCAATATCCTTTTCGGTAGAGTGGTGCGTTTCTTCATTAGTTTCAACTACCGATGAAGTATAGAGTGCTTCTCTTACTTTATGGCGTATTTCATTTATGAATAAATTCTTTGCGATAGTAAAAAGAAAATTACTGAACGAGCCTTCAGTTTCAAGTTCAGCTCTTTTCTCCCAAAGTTTTATAAATGTATTTTGAGTGATTTCTTCTGCCAGAAACTGGTTTCCGTCCGATATTCTGAGAATAAAGTTGTACACTTTACCACAATAGAAAGAATAAATGGCATTGAAACTCTTTGTGTCTCCATTACGGAGTTGAAAGAGTAATTCTTTTTCCTGTTGCAATGGAGTGAACATCTGGCTGCAATTTTCGGCAAATGTAGTTGATGTCGGGGTAGCAGAATGGATAAGAAAGTACGAAAAGTTACCCTTTTAGTTCGCTAAAGCAAAGTATTAGTTTTTCTGATCGACCGGCATTCACCTGAGTGGAGTGAAACACCTTAAAACAACATCGGCTATCAGAATTCCTGATAGCCGATAATGTGATTTTGAGTCTTTAATTGCAAACAGACTGTTTTGGTTTTAAAAAATGATAGTCAGATTAAAAAAAGTATGTAAAGTTCAATCTATTTATCATCTTTCGTGCAGTAAAAGTAATATTTTGCATGAAAACAAATCAGGTGAATGAAAATTCGGTAGGTTTGATTTACTTTTCGGTCAATTTTGCTCAAAGTTTATCGAAAAAGTCCATCAATTCATCTTTTTTACGCTTCGAAACGGGGACTGAACTTCCATCTTCCATTTTTAGATAACCGCCTTCGTTTTTTTCAAAACTGATGATATGATTGATGTTAATGAGGTGCGACTGGTGGGTGCGCAGAAATCGGAAATCGCTCAACAGTTCTTCGTATTCCTTCAGCGTTTTAGATACAACTATCTGATTTCCATTAGTGAGGAAGAATGTAGTGTAATTATGATCGGCTTCGCATCGAATAATGTCGGCTACTTTTACAATATAGATACTTTTGCTGTCCTTAAGCACTATTTTTTTATCCTCAGGCTTACTGTTCATATTATCGAAGAAACTCTTCAACTGCTGATTCAGTGTTTTTCCCTCCATCATCTCTACCGCTTTGTCGATGGCTGTAATCAATTCGTCGATGTTGACCGGTTTCATAATGTAATCCACCGCTGAAAACCGAAAAGCCTTAACCGCATATTTTTCATAAGCGGTAATAAAGATAACTGCAAATTTGACTTCATCTAGTTGCCTGAGAACGTCGAAACCAGTTCCATCGGTTAGATTTACATCGAGCAAAACCAGTTGGGGGTTCAGTTGTCGGATGGCTTCCAAACCGGTTTTTACACCATCGGCTGTGCCCACTACTTCGGTTTGTTCGCTGTAATTCTCGAGAATACCGCTGATAAGTTCCCGGATGGGTGCTTCGTCATCGATGATCAGGGTGCGGATTTTACTCATAATCAAAAGTGGTTTTAGTGGGAATATCAATGCGAACAAGTGTTCCCCGGGGTTGTAAGTCGGTAATGTCGAGTGCAGCCTGCATATTGTAGCGCTTTTGCAGGATTCCAATTCTCTGCCGGGTAATTTCGATTCCATAGGAACGGTGCTGTGGATCTTTTTCTTTCTGTAATCCGCGGCTGTAGCCAATACCATTGTCCTCAATCTCACAGCTGATGTGTTCGTCGGCAGTAGTTTTGTACCGAATAGTGATGGAACCGGTATAGTCGACTCCTGCAAATCCGTGTTCGATGGCATTCTCAATAAAAGGCTGAGCCAGCATAGGTGGAATGTAAAATTCCCGCTCTTCCAGGTCGGAATCGATCTCAATATTGTAGTCGAATTGTCCTGCAAAGCGCTGTTGTTGAAGCTCAAGGTAATAGCGGAGTGTTTGAATTTCTTTCTCAAAGGCTATAAATTCGTGACTCGAATTGTCGAGAATAAGCCGCATAAGCGAAGCCATAGAAGAAATAAGATTTACTGCTTCCTTAGGTGTTTTTTTCAATACACTACTTTGAATTAGCGTCAGTGAGTTATAAACAAAGTGCGGATTCATTTGGCTTCGAAGAAGTTTTTGTTCCATCTCGATGGTCAGAATGCGGTCGGCTGAACGACGGCGCTGCATTAGCAGGAGAACGGTTATTACAGCCATTACACTTAGCACCAGGGTTAGCAACAACATGGTACGTTGCTGACCAATAATGGTTTCGTTGTTTTGGTTCGAGAGTTTCAGGTTACGATTCTCGAGCATGTATTTTTCGGTTTCATACCGTGTTTTCAACTCTTCTCGCAACTTGGTTTGTTGCAGGTTAAAAATGGAATCGCTGAGAGAGCGGGCTCTGAACAATAAATCGCCGGCCACTTTATATTGTTCCAGTTGATAATAGATACGGGCCGATTGTTCCAGTGCTTTAATCTGAATATCGTTGTTTCGAATGCGGCGCGATGATGACAAACTAATGTTGAAGTGCTCAAGTGCCTCCACCAGTTTTTCCTGTTGCAACAACGCCAGTCCAAGATGATAATGCGATTGAGCATATCCCTCGCGGTCGCCGTGTTTCTGCTGAATCTTCAGTGCCTGTTTGAAATAATTGATAGCACGTCCGGGTTGCTCCTGATTCAGGTACACTTTTCCGATATTGATCAGATTCTGAGCCCTGAATACCGGTTGATTGGTAGTTTGGTTAAGCCTTATCGCCCTGTTGAAAAATTCCAGTGCTTTATCCTGATCGTTTTTCAGGAAATAAATCTCTCCCATATACGACGTAGTTTGCGCTGTTTCTTCCGGCAGTCCGATAGAGTCGAAGAGCTGATAGGCTTGCTGGTAGAAATTTAATGCTTCATCGAAATTACCCGATCGCCAATGCATGGTTCCAATACTATTCAGAGAGTTAGCCATTCCGCGCCCATCTTTTTTTTGTTGGTGTATAGAATAGGCCTGTTGAAAATTTTCCAGCGCTTTATCGAATATCGCCTGTGATAGATATAAATGTCCTAAATCGCTGAGGGCATCGGTCATTAGTAAGGTATCACGAATACGGGTATAAAAATCGAGACCTTCCTGCATATCAGAAATCGATTGAGTAATCTTACCCGCATATTTATTTCCGTAGGCTCTGATTTTTAAGGCTCTGAACCTAAGCGTAACCGCTTTTAATTCGCGGGCCAGATTGTAAGCTTCGTCGGCATACCGTATGGCTTCATCGGGCGACTGATACAACAGCCGATCGGCAATACCGATGAGTGTCGACAACCGTTCGGGCCCTTCCTGTTGCGGAAGCAGATTCAGTAAGCTGTCGCGCACACGGTCCTGCGCACCAATGCGACCTGCGATTAGAAGTACAAGGATAAAAAACCTGAATTTCATGTTTTAAAAATAGAGGCTCAAAAGTAATTAAAATTACCCTGAAAAAAAAGAGAACTATAAAACCTTATTGTTTTCGTTATTTCATCTAAAATATAAGGATAAGTATTTAAAACTAATTGTCAATGTTGTAACTTTGAATGCAGAGTATATAACTGTAAAATCAGTTATTTGTATCCTGCACAAGATAATACCATTGTTGAACAAAAAAAGATAATGAATAGCAAATCATCGATTCTATTTTTGCACCGTAAAGGTATGTCGGTTAAGTGTTTTATAAATTAAAACCGATAAAGATCTGAAATAAAGAAGTATAGAATATATATAATCCATGAAACAAACACAAACGACATTATTTATTAATTAAAAAATAATGTATGTTGAGTTTTAATTTAAAAACTATTACTAACACATGAAAATGCACATTCACGTACGAATACTCTTGGTATTGGTGTTGTTAATTAGCGGTTGGCACGCTATGAGCCAGGGTTCTGCAACCAGGACAGTTACGGGTACTGTTATCGATCAAAATGGCGAACCTTTGATAGGTGTCAATATTGTTGTTAAGGACAAGGGAACAGGAACCATAAGTGACATGAACGGAGCGTTCAGGATTTCTGATGTGCCGGCAGGCAGTACACTGACTTTTTCCTACCTGGGTTATACAACAGTGAATAAGCCTGTTGGAACCAGTAGTGTTTTGTCGGTTCAAATGCAGGAAGACAGATTAAATCTGGAAGAGGTTGTTGTGGTAGGATATGCCAGCCAGACAAAAGCCACCGTAACCGGAGCCATTAATAGTGTAAAAAGTGAGGAATTACTCAAAACACCTGTTGCCAACCTGAGTAATGCACTTGCAGGTCGTACATCCGGGTTAACAGCCATCCAGCGAAGCGGTGAGCCCGGCAAGGACCAGTCGGTGTTGCGTATCCGTGGTATTGCTACACTTAACAGTGGCGAACAGGCCGAGCCGTTGGTATTAGTGGATGGTGTGGAACGAAATTTTAACGAAATTGACCCCAATGAAATTGAAACCATCAATATTCTGAAAGATGCTTCGGCTACTGCTGTGTTTGGTGTTCGTGGTGCCAATGGGGTCATCCTGGTCACCACTAAGATTGGCCGTGAAGGTAAACCATCGGTATCGTACACCTCCAATTTTGCACTCCAGAATCCAACCCGATTGCCCCAATCGGTAAGTAGTGTCGAATATGCACAATTATACAACGAAGCCTGGCGAAACGATGGAAATGCTGAAGATATTTTTTCAGCAGAAGATATCCGATTATTTAGTACCGGTGAAAGTCCGTATACACATCCCGATAACGACTGGTACGATTTAATGATTAAACCCCTGGCTTTTCAGCAACAACATAATATTAATGTGGGAGGTGGAGCAAAGAATACCCGCTATTTCATTTCGTTGGGATATTTCCAGCAGGAAGGATCGTATCGTGAGGCCCAGTTGTACAAGGATATTAACGGGAATCCCAATTACAGCAGGTATAATTTCCGTTCAAACCTCGATTTTAAATTGAGCGATGATACCGATATTGCCATTAAAATCGGTAGTCAGGTGGTGGATGCACGTTACCCCGGTGTCGATACAGGTAACCTTTTTGCCAGCGTATTATCGGCTGCTCCTATTTCCACACCGGGTATTGTGGATGGAAAATTAATTAAATCGATTGAAGGTGGTACGAAAATGGTTTCTGAAAATCCGTTTTATTCCATTATTGGTTTGGGATGGAAAGATACCTATAACAACACGCTGAATGCAAACCTGTCGTTCCGGCAAAAGCTTAATTCTCTTGTTAAAGGGATGACGTTGAGAGGTATGGTAAGTTACGACGGATACTATTCACACGTGCTGAACCGGAAAAAAGAAGTAGAGGAATATGTGATGCGAAAGAACATCTGGAGTACAGATCCCGACGAATTAGCTGCTAATCCGTTTATCTTCGAGTTGGCCCGTCAGGCAGGTCCCATCAATACTTCCGAGTCGTGGTCGAAAAACCATAAACTATATGCTGAAGCTGCTCTGGAATGGGACCGCAGTTTTGGCCGTCATCAGATTACAGGGTTAGTACTTGGAAATATTCAGAAATTTTATTCTCCTGATTTGAAATATGTGTTACCAGCAGGCTACGCGGGTATGGTAGGACGCATAACATATAATTATGCTCATAAATACCTTGCAGAATTAAATGCAGGTTATAATGGATCCGAAAATTTCCCCACAGAAAAGCGTTTTGGATTTTTCCCTGCCCTTTCGTTGGGATGGATTGCTTCGGAAGAAGACTTCTTCCCGAAAGGAGATATTCTGTCTTATACAAAGGTAAGAGCATCATATGGTGAAGTAGGTAATGACCGATTGGGACCCTACCGCTATCTGTATCGTCCATCGGTTTATTCTTTAGCCGGAAGATATTATTTCGGAGAGCAACTTTCGGTAGGTAATCCGGGTAGCGCCTTTA
This sequence comes from Paludibacter sp., assembly GCA_024709185.1. GTDB lineage: Bacteria > Bacteroidota > Bacteroidia > Bacteroidales > Paludibacteraceae > Paludibacter. The sequence goes on along the minus strand of JANJXE010000416.1, from coordinate 1,643 downwards.
CGTATGTGGAACAGGAAATTGGAAACCCGAATGTAACCTGGGAGCGTGCCCGAAAAAGCAATGCAGGACTTGAACTTAAGTTTTTTAAAAATAAACTTTCTCTCACACTCGATGGATTCTATGAGTACCGCGATCAGATTCTCTGGCAGCGCGAAGATCAGACCATGTTGGTTCAGGCAAAGCTTCAACCTACGAATATAGGTATAGTATCGAACCGTGGATTTGAAGTTGAATTGGGATTTGATGATAAAAAAGGTGACTGGAATTACGGTATTCGGGGTAATTTCTCGTATGCCCGCAATAGGGTAGAATATAAGAGTGAAAGTCCTAAGCCCTTCGATAATTTGTATGAAACAGGCAATTCGGTGTTGCAATACAAAGGGTTAATTTTCGAAGGATTTTATAATACCTGGGATGAAATCAACGATCCCGATCGCCCTGTATCGGCATGGGAAGGCAATGGTTTGGTTCCCGGTGATGCTAAATACAGAGATGTATCGGGTGATCCTGAAACCGGTGGCCCGGATGGTAAAATTGATATTAACGACTACACCAACATCGGTTATACCCCGTTTCCGAACATTAACTACGGGGTGAATTTCAACCTGGGCTATAAGAATCTTGAATTCTCCATGTTACTTCAGGGTGTTGGACAGGTATCTACCTATTTCTCAGGAATGGCTGCCTATCCATTCTTCTCCGGTTTCCGTACAGCCTTTACGTGGCATACAGAGCGCTGGAATGAAGAACGTTATAACAATGGTGAAGTTATTTCATATCCCCGACTATCGACAGGTGCCAGTCCAAATCTGCACAACTACCGTATGTCGACACTCTGGTTACAGGATGCTTCTTACCTTCGTATTAAGAATATTGAACTTGCTTATCGTTTTAAGAAAGTAGATTTGAAACTAATAGAGCTGAATTCACTACGTATTTTTGTGAATGCTCAGAACCTTTTCACCTTTACTTCCATGCGGTACTACGATCCTGAAGCTCCTTCCGGCAATGGAAACTTCTATCCTCAAATGCGTGTGTTTAATGCCGGTTTAAGTGTTCAACTTTAATTCTGAAATATCCTATGAAGACAATAAAAATAACAGCAGTTTCTGTAATCGCCCTGTGGATGACGTTTAGTATGTCGTCGTGTAACGATTTCTTCGAAATACCGATTACCAGTGATGTAACCATAGATACCGTATTTAGTAACAGAGATAAGGCCGAAGCGTTTTTATGGACAGTGTATGAAACCTGTGCTATCAATGGCTTTCCCGGCTGGAAAGATGGCGGTGTTCGCAATGGTTTGCTTATGGGTGCCACCGACGAGGGGGATATGTATGGTGCCGAAGGAGCCGAAGATTTTAATAAAGGTACCTGGAGTGCATCCAATCAGCGCGAATTTAGTTGGGGGGCAACTTATACAGGGATACGAAACGCAAATATTTTTCTTGAAAATATCGACAGGGTGCCCGATCTGACGGAGTCGTATCGCAATCAATTGCGTTCGGAAGCACGTTTTTTCAGAGCCTTAATGCATTTCGATGCATTTAAGCGTTTCGGAGGTATTCCAATCGTTAAAGAAACACTTGATAAACCCGGAGTAGAGCAAAAGATTCCGCGGAGTACACTGGATGAAACGGTTA
>JANJXE010000407.1 GCA_024709185.1 Paludibacter sp. | reverse complement strand
GGATAGCCACCGCCTTTTTCATTGTGCGGGCTGTTTTCACTACCTGGGGCAGGAACATTTTACCTGCTCCGAATAAATCACCCACGATATTCATGCCGCTCATCAGAGGCTTTTCGATAATTTCAAGGGCAGTATCGTACTTCGCCAGCGCTTCCTGCAAATCGTCTTCCATGTAATCGCTGATACCCTTAATAAGAGCATATTCCAGGCGACCTTCCAGTTCACGGGTACGCCATTCGTCTACCTTCTCCACATCAGTAGTTCCCGACGCTTCAGCCTTAATTTTCTCTGCGTATACAATCATACGCTCGGTAGCATCCGGACGACGATTCAGCACAATATCCTCCACATATCCGAGCAATTCAGCAGGAATTTCTTCGTAAATCTGAAGCATGCCCGCATTTACAATTCCCATTTGCAATCCTTCTCGAATGGCATGGTACAAAAAGGCAGAATGAATGGCCTCACGCACGACATTATTGCCGCGAAACGAGAACGAAAGATTACTGATACCACCGCTTATCTTGGCATAGGGCAGGTTATCGTTGATCCAGCGAACTGTTTTGATAAAATCGACTCCATAGTTGTTGTGCTCCTCAATACCGGTAGCTATGGCTAATACGTTAGGGTCGAAGATAATATCAGCAGCAGGAAAACTAACTTTTTGCGTCAGCAACTCATACGCCCGTTTACAAATAGAAATTTTACGTTCAAAGGAATCGGCCTGACCGGTTTCGTCAAAAGCCATCACCACAACTGCAGCTCCATAGGCCTTTATCTTGCGGGCTTTTTCAAGAAAGTCTTCTTCGCCTTCTTTTAAGCTTATCGAGTTAACAATGCATTTTCCCTGAAGGCATTTTAAGCCAGCTTCTATCACTTCCCATTTCGAAGAATCGATCATCACCGGTACCCTGGAAATTTCGGGTTCGGAAGCAATATAATTCAGGAAAGTCACCATTTCCTGTGTTGAATCGAGCATGGCATCGTCCATATTCACGTCGATTACCTGTGCTCCGTCTTCCACCTGTTTGCGGGCAATAGTAAGAGCCTCTTCGTATTTCTTTTCGTTGATGAGTCGCAGGAATTGTTTCGATCCAGCCACATTGCAGCGTTCTCCTACATTTACAAACAGCGAATCGGGACGAATATCGAGGTGCTCGAGTCCTGAAAGACGGGTTACGCCTTCAAAACGGTCGGAAACCGGCAATGCACGGGGCACCGCTTTATCCACCAGGGCTTTATAAGCTGCGATATGATCGGGAGTAGTGCCACAACAGCCTCCGATGATATTTACGAGTCCTTCATCGAAGTACTCTTTAATCTGTACAGCCATGATTTCCGGACTTTCGTCGTATTCGCCGAACTGATTGGGCAAACCGGCATTCGGATAGGCACTAACATAGGTGTTGGTAAAGGCAGCAATTTCCTGTAAATAGGGTTTGAGGTCGCGGGCGCCAAAGGAGCAGTTCACACCTATCGACAACAAATCGGCATGTGCAATGGAATTCAGGAACGCCCGAACGGTTTGTCCCGAAAGTGTTCTGCCACTGGCATCGGCCACGGTAACCGATATCATCAGCTCCACCCTTCTTCCTGCCTCTTCCATCGCCAGTCCCGCTGCAAACAAAGCCGCTTTAGCATTGAGCGTATCGAAAATTGTCTCAATCAACAGAGCATCCACTCCTCCGTCAATAAGCGCTATCATCTGTTCTTTATAGGCTTCTACCAACTGGTCGTAGGTAACCGCGCGGTATGCCGGATTATTGACATCCGGCGACATTGACGCAGTTTTGTTGGTAGGGCCAACTGCTCCGGCTACGAAACGGGGCTTATCGGGGGTAAGCTGTGTAAACTCATCGGCGACCGTACGGGCCAGACGGGCAGCTGCGAGGTTCATCTCGCGGACAATGCCCGCCATACCGTAGTCTTCCATCGAGATTCGCTGAGCGTTAAAGGTATCGGTTTCAATGATATCGGCACCGGCGGCGAAGTAACTCCGGTGAATGCCTTCAATCACATCAGGACGTGTCAGCACCAGCAAATCGTTGTTGCCTTTTTGCGGAATGGGTGCATCAGCAAAGCGATCATCCCGGTAATCAGCCTCCACTAACTTGTGGCGCTGTATCATCGTTCCCATCGCACCATCCAAAATCAAAATCCGCTTCTTTAACTGCTCTCTCATCATTCAAGTGTAAAAACGAGTGTCACCTTCTAAGCCCCACCCATTAAACATTATTCATTAAACATTAATCATTAAAACGAAAGCAGTCCTTTTCCTGTCATCTCTGCCGGCTTTGGAATATCCAGAATCTGGCAAATCGAAGGCGCCACATCGGCCAAAATACCATTGGTCACTTTTGCACCCGGACGACTGCTCACATATACGATAGGCACCGGATTCAGCGAGTGAGCTGTATTCGGAGATCCATCGGCATTCACTGCATTATCTGCATTACCGTGGTCGGCGATAATAATCACTTCATAATCGTTTTTAATTGCGGCTTCCACAACACGGTACGAACATTCGTCGATGGTGCGAACTGCTTTTTGCACTGCTTCGTACACACCAGTATGACCCACCATATCGCCGTTGGCGAAGTTCAGACAGATAAAATCGTGTTTCTGCTTGTCGAGCTCAACAACCAGCTTATCGGTAATTTCGTAGGCCGACATCTCCGGTTTCAAATCGTATGTCGCAACCTTGGGCGATGGCACCAGAATACGCTCTTCGCCTTCAAATTCTGCTTCGCGACCTCCGGAGAAAAAGAAAGTTACGTGTGCGAATTTTTCGGTTTCAGCCATACGCAGTTGCTTGAGACCAAGCGACGAAAGGTATTCTCCAAGGGTATTCTGCACATTGTCTTTATCAAACAATACATTCAGGCCCTTAAACGACGAATCGTAAGGAGTCATACAGTAGTATTCCAGCGGCAATGTGTGCATATCGTATTCGTGCATATCTTCCTGAGTAAGCACAATGGTCAGTTCTTTCGCACGGTCGTTGCGGTAGTTGAAGAAAATCACCACATCACCGGCTTCGATGGTGGCAGTTGGTTTGCCATCAGCATCGGTTATTACAATCGGTTTTACAAACTCATCGGTCACGCCGGCATCGTACGAAGCCTGCATAGCAGCCACCGGATCGGCTGCGGGTGCACCTTTCCCTTTCACAATAAGGTCGTACGCATCTTTCACGCGCTCCCAGCGTTTATCCCGATCCATAGCATAGTAACGACCAATGATCGAAGCAATTTTACCCGCAGAATACTGCGTATGCGCTTCCAGTTGTTCGATAAAGCCTTTCCCGCTTTTCGGGTCTGTGTCGCGGCCATCCATAAATGCATGCACATAGGC
>JANJXE010000390.1 GCA_024709185.1 Paludibacter sp. | reverse complement strand
CTATTGGACCAATGAAGGATGGAACTGGAATTCGTTTCGCCAATTAGGTATGCCTTTGTTTTGGCGAAAAGATGCAAATGGGTATCGTTTACGGCTTGTGGCTCAGGAAATTGAGATGCCCTGGAACTGGCCGGTGGAGGTGAATTACCTGGAAGCTAAAGCCTTTTGTAACTGGAAATCGGAACAAACAGGAAAAACATTCCGTTTGCCCACTGAAGCCGAATGGTATCGACTGGCCGGTTTATCTCTACAGGAAGATCAGCCTGAATGGGAAATGGCACCTGGTAATATCAATCTGGAACATTACGCTTCACCCTGTCCGGTGAATCGTTTCCAGCAGGGTGATTTTTACGATGTACTTGGAAATGTTTGGCAGTGGACCGAAACGCCCATCACCGGCTATCCTGGTTTTAAAGTTCATCCTATGTACGACGATTTTTCGACGCCCACCTTCGATGGCAAGCACAATATTATAAAAGGAGGTTCGTGGATATCTACCGGAAACGAAGCGACCTATCATTCGAGGTATGCGTTCCGCCGTCATTTCTACCAGCATGCCGGTTTCCGCCTGGTGCAATCGGAGATGCCCCTTGAGATTCATACCGATGAGTATGAAACCGATGCTGAAGTAACTCTTTCGTGTGAGAATCAATGGGGTCCGAATGGTTCTGTTCAATCCCATACTCAATTGTTCAAATCGATATTACCTGCAACTAATTTTCATACTGATCTGGCCCGGATTATTGTTTCATCCTATGGTAAAGAATTGGGTTCAATGAGCGTGCTCGATTTAAACGCCGATACCGGGCGTTTGGCATTTGAGCTGGCTCCGCATGTAAAAGAGCTTGTTGCTATCGATTTTTCTGCCCGTTTTGTACGTATGCCCATACAGCTACAGGAAAGAGGTTTTATGCGCTATATCGTTACCGACGAAAACGAACTGGTACATTACCGCGAAGTGCTTCTGGCCGATACAGGACTTGGAGAAGGCCGCGAACGAATAAAATTTATGCAGGACAATGCCAACAACCTGAAACCCCTGTACACGGGCTACGATCTGATCATTCTGCCGAATGTGCTGGAGGAACTGAATTGTCCGGTGCAGTTTTTACAGGAAATTCATACCCGGCTGAATCCCGGTGGCAGATTAGTAATTGCTTCTGATTATGACTGGTCGGGAGTGAAAGCCCTAAACAAGACTGCTGTTAATCCGGATCTATCTGCAAATTGTCTGCCAGGTGGTTTTAAACAGGATGGTGAACCGGTTACATCGCAGGATGGTATCAGAATTATACTGGCGAACCATTTCGTGGAGGATGGTAATCCGAAGGAACTCCTTCGTTACGAGCGATTTAGCTCACGGAAAATTCAGATAAGAGCCTGTCAGATTACCCGTTGGAAATTGAAGTAATCCACTATTTTCAGGTTAGTCGTACAGAGCATTTTTTCTTCTGAAAAAATGCTCTTTTATTCTCTTTCTATTCCTTTGTGTTTCCAAAATCAATGCGTATATTTGCGGATATTTATACGGAAATAATTCCAATTAATCCTGAAAAGCACTGATTATGACACGAAAAACAATTGGCCAGCAAATGGGTCGCAGCTCGTGGGCTGAACCCTGGAAAATTAAAATGGTGGAACCGTTGCACATGATTTCGCGCAACGAACGAGCGGTAGCACTCGAAAAAGCAGGTTTCAATACCTTTCTGCTTCGTTCCGAAGATGTGTACATCGATTTATTAACCGACAGTGGCACCAATGCCATGAGTGATCGTCAATGGGCCGGTCTGATGATGGGCGACGAAGCCTATGCAGGCAGTCGCAATTTTTATCACCTGGAAGAAACCATTCAGGAGTATTACGGTTATCGTTACATTGTGCCCACTCACCAGGGGCGTGGTGCTGAAAATATCCTTTCACACATTGCTATAAAGCCCGGTCAATATGTATGTGGGAATATGTATTTTACCACTACCCGTCTTCATCAGGAAATAAATGGTGGCATATTTGTCGATGTAATTATTGATGAAGCCCACGACTCGCAAAGTCTTCATCCGTTTAAAGGCAATGTGGATCTATCGAAAGTACAAAAACTTATCGATGAGCACGGAGCGCAGAGCATTGCCTATATTTGCCTGGCTGCAACCGTGAATATGGCTGGTGGTCAGCCAGTAAGCATGCAGAATGCCCGCGAACTCCATGCCCTCTGCAAAAGGTACGGAATTAAAATTTTCATGGATGCCACCCGTGCAGTCGAAAATGCGTACTTTATCCAGGAACGGGAAGAAGGCTATGCTGGTAAAACACTGGCGCAGATTTTAAAAGAGTTTTGCAGCTATACCGATGGAGCTACCATGAGTGCCAAAAAAGATTCGCTGGCTAATATCGGAGGCTGGCTTGCCATCAACGAACAGGGGCTGTATGAAGAAGCCTGCAACCTGGTGGTCGTGTACGAAGGTCTTCAAACCTACGGTGGCATGGCGGGTCGCGATATGGAAGTGCTGGCTATAGGTATCCGCGAAAGTGTGCAGGATAGCTATATGCATTCGCGTATCGGGCAGGTGCGTTATCTTGGTGAATTGCTCACCGACTGGGGCATCCCTATTACACTACCCATAGGCGGACATGCCGTTTTCCTCGATGCGACACGTTTTTATCCCCATATCTCACAGGAAGAATTCCCGGCCCAGACCCTGGCAGCCGATCTCTACCTCGAATCGGGTGTGCGATCCATGGAGCGTGGCATCGTGAGTGCCGGTCGCAATAAGGAAACCGGTGAGAATTACCATCCCCGGCTCGAACTTACCCGACTCACCATTCCCCGACGGGTGTATACCCAGGCCCATATGGATATAGTGGCTGAGTCGGTAAAAAAGCTGTTTGATACCCGCAACGAGCGCAAAGGATTGAAAATGATATACGAGCCGAAGTACCTGCGTTTTTTCCAGGCACGATTTGAAAGGTTATAAGCATGCTGTATTCTGGCAGTTCTTTCCGGAAAAGCTGAAAGTCTCGTTGATAGTTATAGATTGTCATTTTTTCAAACCGGCATTATTATAGTAACTGTTGTACCCATCCCCGGCTCCGATTCAAGTTGGAGCCGGCCCCCCAACAGTTGTACTAATCCATTGGCGATGCTCAGTCCCAGTCCATTGCCTTCGTATCCGCGGGTGTTGGTAGAGTTTCCCTGCACAAATGCCTCCATGATATGTTGTTGCAATTCCTTTTCGATTCCGATACCTGTATCTTTGACATAGATTTCAAGGTGATTATCCTCCAGGTGGAAACCCAATGTGATACTCCCGTTTAAGGTAAACTTCAGAGCATTGTTCATCAGATGCGATAGTGCTTTCCCCAACTGAAATGCATTCGAATTAAGGGTGTAATCCATCGGTACATTGGTATGTTCAACAACGATTTCCAAATTTTTACCCGTGCATTTACGAGAATATTCAGCTAGTACTCTCTCATATACAGAGGTAAGACTGATGCGTTGAATATTTAAATCCAGACTGCCTGACACCAGCTGCGAAATATCCATGTAATCGGTGATTGTTTGTAACAATCGGTCGCAACTATCATTCAAATATTTCAGGTATTCGGATTTTTCTTCCTGCGTGATGCTCTCCTGCAACACTAAAGGTGCAAAACCGAGGATGCCGTTCAGTGGTGTTCTTATTTCATGGGAAATATTGTTCATAAAAGCAGTCTTCAATCGATTACTTTCTTCAGCTTTATCTCTTGCCTTAACCAATTCACTGTTCGAGAGTTCCAATGCCCGGGTTCTTACTTTTACTTTTTCTTCCAACAACAGGTTTTGGTTAGCCAGCTGTGTATAGAGGTACTTCATCTCCAGCAGATTTTTAATACGTAACCCTGCTTCTATTAAATCGAAGGGTTTGGTCAGGAAATCGTTGGCTCCGCTGGACAATGCTTTTTGTTTGGTCTCGGTGGTAATATCAGCAGTGAGAACCAAAACAGGAAGAAAGTTTTGTTCTGATCTGTGAGGCGATAAAAGCTCCAACACCTCAAAACCCGATAAATGTGGCATCAATAAATCCAGTAAAATCAGATCAGGTTTAAAAGCTTCTACAAGGCCGATGACTTCCCGTGGATCGGTGACCGACCTTACATTTTGGTAACCCTGCATTTCGAGTAACCCTTCCAAAACTTCAATATTAGCTTCCTGATCGTCAACCAACAGGATTTTCGAATTGAATAGATACGTGTCGATCATTGTGTGTTATTTATTGTTTTTTTTAACCCAAAATTCAACCACCCGGAGAAACTCCGGAACATCCAGTGGCTTGGTAAGATAATCCCTTGCTCCGTATTTAAGTAGTTTTTCCTGCTGGTGACTCATAGCATCGGCACTTATAACAACCACCGGGATTGATTTTGTTACCGGCGATTCCATCAGCATTTTCAGAACTTCACTTCCGTGTATGTCAGGTAAATTCAGGTCAAGTAAAATTAAATCTGGTTTAAATTCCGCAGCAAGCTTTATGGCCGGCCGTCCGTTCATTTGTGTCATCAATCTGACGCCGGGGAGGCGGCTGTTCAGTAGCTGTTCCACCAATTCAATATTGGATGCATTGTCCTCAATATACAGAATTAAGCCTGCAGTTTCACAAAATTCCTGGTCTGTTGAGTGTGAAGCCTGAATAGAGCCGGCATTTTCGTGCTGACTAAGGGTTGTTGGAAACTCAATCCAGAAGGTAGTTCCTTCGTTCACAACGCTATCAATACCTATGGTACCCCCCATTGCATCCATTAGTTTTTTACTCACAGCCAGTCCGAGGCCTGTGCCTTCAGTCTCAGTTTTTTCAGCTCCAATTCGTTCGAAGGGATTGAAAATTCGATTAATATTTTCTGGTGAAATGCCAAGTCCGGTATCTTTCACTGAAATACGCAGAACTTCAGCAATCTGTTCAGTTGTTACCTCAATTCGCCCGTTCTCCTTATTGTATTTTACTGCATTGTTTAAAAGGTTAATTAAAACCTGTTTGAGGCGTTGT
>JANJXE010000537.1 GCA_024709185.1 Paludibacter sp. | reverse complement strand
GGCTTCGACGCCCTGGCGAAGATCACCGACCACCGCCCGGACGTGATCTTCGTAGACATCATGATGCCCAGGCTGGACGGCTACCTTGCAGGATGTCGTAGACATCGTCCCCGGTGTCGCGCTTGTGGCGCTGCAGACGGGCTTGTTGGCGAAGGCGGGCGAGCGTTTCGGGATGCAGTCCGGCAACCTTGGCGCCCACGTCTAGGCCAGCCAGCGCGGCCAGGGTCGAAACACCGGCTTCCTGCAGCCGGCGCGTCTGCAGCCTGGTGATGTTGGCAACCTGCGAGAGATGGTCGTCGGCCAGGCGCCGCGTTTCGCAGGCTTCGCGCCAGTGGCAAAGATCGCAGCGGGATACCGGGTCGGGGTAGGTCGCTTGGCCGGCCTGCTCGATGAAGGCCAGGTAACGGCGGCGCAGGGCGAGAAAGTAAGCTCGGTAATCCGCGGTGCGGAAGCCACGTTCGCTGCCGTCGCCAAAATACAGGTGCACGCGCGCCGGTGGCAAACCCTGCGCTTGCTCGAGTAGGTCGGCGTAGAAACACAGTTGGATGAGAAACTTGGCCTTGGGCGAACGGGCGAGCTTGGTGTCGGCGATTTCGTAATGCCAGTCCCCCAGGCACGATCTGCCTGGCACGCGCACCAGGAAGTCGGCATAGCCGGCGAATGCGCCGTGCCGCAGGGCGGCTTGATAGATGACCTCGTCGCCGCGCCGCATGGCTTCCAGGGTGGCCGCGACGGCCTGGCCGAGATCGCCGCCAGCGGTTTTGAGGTCGGTGACCTGATGCCCCGTGTCCCGCAGATGCTGCAGGTAGCGTTCTTCGTGGGCCAAACCATGCGCCTGCACCAAGGCGGTTTCGTCGCCGTCTGCCGTGCGCGGCGGTGCGGCCGAGGGTTCCCGAAGTGCGCGCAGATCGAGTGCGGTGAGATGCTCGCAATCCAGGAAGTTCGCCAGATCGGACGCTGAATGAAGAAGCTCGCCGTGGTAGATACGCATGGTGGTTCTCAGCCCCCCACGGGGTCAGCGTGTCGAAGCCTGCTTAGGAATATTGACGATCTCCTCGTCGACCACCTTGCGGAACGAGTCAACCGCATAGCGGGCGTTCCGCACGCTCCCCGACGCCTGGTACAGCACCGAGACGAGCTCGCGATTGATCAGCCCGATCCTGAACACACGGTCGACATCGCTCAGCACCGTGACGAGGCTGTTGCCGTCCGGGCGGGTGAGGGCGCGGTCGATGCGGTCGTCCTCGGTGATTTCGCCGTCACCCGTGCTGTCCCTGGCGGAGTAGGCAAAGGCCAGCGCCAGGACCTGGCGTTCTTCCGCCAGCACATTCTCCGCCGGCCACCCTGGACTCTGGGCCAGCGGCCAGTACTGGTGAATCACGTTGGATTGGCTCGGGAAGAGCCAGCGCGCGGTCTTGTCGTCAGCCGCGATAAACAGTGCATTGCGTTTTTCTGAG
>JANJXE010000331.1 GCA_024709185.1 Paludibacter sp. | reverse complement strand
CAACACAAATACCCGGGGTAAATTCGAACCGGATATTCGTACTTTCCTTAACAACTGGGTGAAGGAAGGTCCTACGCACCATTTCTCGCTGGGTATTGGTCACCATGCTTCCACGCTGGTTAAAATCGCGAATTACCTTGGATTGGAATCGGTGGTGGTTACTGACAAAAAATAATTATATTTGAAGAAATTAGAATCATGAAATTTTTTTTTCGCATTACATATTATATGCTGCTGTTGCTGATTTTTACCAGTTGTAAAAATCAACAGCTTTCGGTGGTTGGTATGCAATGTGAATATCTCGAAAGTCCGATAGGTATTGATGAGCCTGCTCCTCGATTTACCTGGCAACTTAAAGGTAAATGGGAAGATACTACTGCCATTCGTTTTCAATTATTAATGGATACGAACAAAAGTACACTGAAAAAAGGTGATAAAGTGTTTTGGACCTCGGGAATTCTTCAAGATAATCGACAGTTATTGGCTTATGATAGTGGTATGCTAAAGCCATTTGCGAGATATTATTGGCAGGTGCAGGTGTTCGGTCAGTCGGGGAAACAGATTGCAGTTTCACCCGTTGCTCATTTCGAAACAGGGATGATGCAGGTTTCAAACTGGAATGGGAAATGGATTTCAGATGGTGAATCGGTAAATCATCGACCGGCTTCTTATTTTAGAAAAGAATTTAAGCTGAAGAAAAAGATAAAGACAGCATGTGCTTATATCACAGCAGGTGGACTGTATGAACTTTCAATCAATGGCGAAAAGGTAAGCGATGAAATGCTGAACCCTATGTATACACGATTTGATAAACGCAATCTGTACTCCACTTTTGATATAAGCTCTTTCCTTAAAAATGGACAGAATGTGGTAGGTGTGGAGTTGGGCAACGGTTGGTACAATCACCAGTCGACTGCGGTTTGGTTTTTCGATAAGGCGGCCTGGCGTAATCGACCAGCTTTTCTCGTCAACATTAGGCTGAATTATGTGGATGGAACATCGGAGATTATTGCCACAGATGCCTCCTGGAAAAGGATTGAAAGTCCGGTTGTTTTCAATAGTATCTATACGGCCGAACATTACGATGCCTGCCTGGAAATTCCCGGTTGGAATACAAGTAAACTAGACGATAGTGATTGGAACAATGCCGTTGAGACACAAGCTCCTTCACCTGCTGTTGTTTCGCAACAACTTCGCCCGATTCGTGTAACTTCAGTATTGAAACCTGTTGAAATGCATAAAATCAATGATAGTGCTTATGTTTTTACCTTTCCACGGAATATTGCCGGAATCATTGACTTGAAGTTAAAAGGTAAAAAGGGAACTGTTTTACGAATTGCACATGCAGAGTTACTTGATGAAAAGGGTTGGCCGGATATGTCCAATATCGACTATCATTTTCGTCCGACAGATGAAACAGACCCATTTCAAACAGATATTTTCATCCTGAGTGGTCGTGATGATCACTTTTCTCCAAAGTTTAATTACAAAGGCTTTCAGTATGTGGGTATAAGTTCTTCAGAGCCGATAGAACTGACTGCTGAAAATATCCGTGCACTCGAATTGCACAGCGATGTACCTCAAATAGGTTTTATATCATCCTCAAATCCAACCTTGGATAAAATTTGGGAAGCTACCAACAGTTCTTACCTTGCTAATTTATTTGGTTATCCTACGGATTGTCCGCAACGTGAGAAAAATGGTTGGACAGGTGATGCTCATATTGCCATCGAAACGGCTCTGTATAACTTTGATGCATTAACTATTTATGAAAAATGGATGAATGATTTCAAGGACGAACAGCGTCCGAACGGTGTGTTGCCTTGTATTATCCCTACTTCTGTATGGGGCTACGATTGGGCAAACGGAGTCGACTGGACCAGTGCTGTTGCCATTATTCCGTGGGAAGTTTATCGTTTTTATGGTGATGATCGTTTGCTCCGTCGCATGTATGATAACATCAAATCCTATGTCGATTACATTACATCAATCAGTCCTGAAAAAATTACCGATTGGGGACTTGGCGACTGGATTCCGGTCAAGTCAGAGAGCAACATAAAACTTACAAGCTCTTTATATTATTATACGGATGTGTTGATCTTGTCGAAAGCCGCTTCGCTTTTAGGAAAGGAGAAAGATGCACTCTATTATACCCAGCTTGCCCGTGAAATTAAATCAGCTATAAATGAAAATTTTTTGAATAGATCAACTGGAATTTATTGTTCCGGTACGCAAACTGAACTGGCTACCCCCTTGTATTGGGGCGTCGTTCCGGAAGAGCTAAAAGCAAGGGTTGCAAAGAACTTGTACGATAAAGTCGCAGAGAATAACTTTTATCTGGATGTGGGTTTGCTCGGTACTAAAGCATTGCTCAATGCTTTAAGTGAAAATGGTTATGCCGAGGCAGCTTACCGTGTTGCTACACAGGAAACCTATCCTTCCTGGGGCTATTGGATCAAAAATGGCGCTACAACCTTATTTGAGAATTGGAAAGTGGACGTAACCAAAGATGCTTCGCGTAATCACATCATGTTTGGTGAAATTGGTGCGTGGATGTATAAAGGGATTGGAGGGTTATTTCCTGACGAGCAGTATCCCGGTTTCAAACACTTTGTACTGAAACCCCATTTCATAGACTCTCTGGATTTTTTTGAAATGAAACATCGCTCTCCTTATGGCTGGATTAGCAGTAAATGGAAACGTAAATCAGATAAAATAATTTACGAATTGCACATTCCGGTTAACACTACTGCGACCTTATACTTACCAACTAACAAAGAGATAAGTTCACCATTGAATTTAAGAGCAGGAAATCATAAAATAGAGTTTACAATATCGAAAAATAATTAATTGCAATGGACAATACTTTTTTAACTTCACTCGATTTAACTGTTATCGGAGTCTACCTCGGAATGTTGATTTTTATCGGTTTTTATCTCAAACGCAGGGCGTCTAAAAACCTGGAATCCTATCTTCTTGGAGGGAAAACCATTCCCTGGTATATGCTTGGTTTATCCAATGCATCTGGGATGTTTGATATTTCTGGGACAGTCTGGTTGGTGGCCATTACCGTGATATACGGTCTGAAAAGCATCTATATTCCATGGCTCTGGCCAGTATTTAACCAAATCTTTATGATGATCTATCTTTCGGCATGGTTACGTCGTTCTGAAGTAACAACCGGTGCTGAGTGGATTGGATTTCGCTTTGGTAAGGATCGAGGGGCAGTAACCTCTCACTGGATCATTGTGGTTTTTGCAATTTTGGTTTGTTTGAGCATGTTGGCTTACGGATTCATTGGAATGGGTAAATTTGTAGAGATTTTCCTGCCTTTAAAAGCGATATTTCCTTCTTTAAGTTTTCTTCCTGATGCTTATGTATCACATGTTTGGGGAATCATATTTACCCTGTTTGCAGTTTTTTATGCTTTGATGGGTGGAATGATGAGTATTGTATGGGCTGATGTGGCACAATATGCCATTATGACACTGGCTGCTATCGCTATCGCCATCATTGCTATGGTGCATCTGGATATTGTTGAGTTTTCTTCGTGGTTACCGGAAGGTTGGTTTTCACCCGGCTTTGGAACCCATCTGGAGCTCGACTGGACAGGTAAATTTTCTGAATTCAACTCAAAAGTGCAATCAGATGGTTATCAGGTATTTTCTTTTTTCTTTGGGATGGTGCTAATGAAAGGGATTTTAAGTAGTTTAGCTGGTCCAGCTCCTACCTTTGATATGCAGAAAGTGCTCTCGACAAAATCTCCACGTGAAGCATCCCTGATGAGCGGATTTGTATCTGTGGTCTTATTACCGGTTCGTTATCTGATGATAGCAGGTATTTCAGTCATAGGATTAATCATTTTTGATCAGATTCGGGATCAGATTACCATCAACGGAATGGTTGATTTTGAATTGGTGCTGCCTGCTGTTATTGCCCATCCGTGGATTCCGGCTGGTTTGGTAGGATTGATTTTGGCCGGTTTGCTGGCTGCTTTTATGTCCACCTTTGCCGGGACGCTGAATGCGGCGCAGGCATATATTGTAAACGACATTTATATAAAATACATAAAACCCGATGCAACAGCCAAACAATCGAACAATGCTAATATAATAGTGGGTTTGGTAGTAGTGGTTGTCAGTATTTTATTTGGTGTGTTGGCGCAGAATGTAAACAGCGTGTTGCAATGGGTTACAGGAGCTTTGTATGGCAGTTATATCGCTGCCAATATCCTGAAATGGCACTGGTGGCGCTTTAACAGCAAAGGCTTTGCCTGGGGAATGATAGGCGGGTTGATTCCTGCGCTTATTTTGCCTTATGTGCCGGTGGTGAATACCGTCTTACCGCTGTATTATTTCCCCATTATTCTGGTATTTTCGATCATTGGTTGTATTTGGGGAACTTATTCGGCACCCGCAACAGACACCGAAGTGCTGAAGAATTTTTATGCCAAAACACGCCCGTGGGGCTTTTGGAAACCGATAAATGAAATGGTGGTGGCTGAAAATCCCGAATTCAGAAAAAATTCGGCCTTTAGTCGCGATATGTTGAACGTATCTGTAGGCATTGTGTGGCAAACATCATTGGTGGCAGCTCCTATTTATTTGGTGGTAAAACAATTCGAGGCAATGGCTTTTGCATTGATGCTTGTAGGAATTGGCACAGTGATTTTAAAGAAAAACTGGTACGATAAGTTGGAAGATTGAGAGCCCGAGCCCTAAAGTGGAGATTCTTAAGATAAATTATTAAATATATAAAGAACAAGGAACTTTGTTCCCCATATAGGGATGCAATTATTACTGTAGTACGACATGAGGTACGAATGGTGTGGATTTTTTTGTGCTGGGCACTTTTTTACTAGAATATCGGCTGAATATTCGGTGCAAACTGAGCCACTTATTCCGGATGAAACTGAGCCAGTGATTTCGGCAATGTGCGCCACTTGTTAAGGTTGATATTTAATGTTTTTTACGGATAAATTGATTGGTCTAAAAACTGCCATTCCGGCATAAAGTGAGCCACTTGTTAATCAGGATTGATTCAGGTCATTCCGGCAAAGTGCGCCAAGAGTTAATCGACTTTATTTGGTCGAGCCTTAAAAAGCCCATTTTCGTATTATATTATTGTTGATTTGGTAAAACATAGCTTTTATCAAGTCAACAATTTGTATTTTAAATTCGAGCCCAAAAGATGATTTCCATTTATTCATCATCCTTTTGAAGTTAAAT
>JANJXE010000327.1 GCA_024709185.1 Paludibacter sp. | reverse complement strand
ACCTACCTCAAAACGATGACCCGCAGCATGCTGCTCTATGATGCCTTTCGCGAGATTGCTATAAAATTCAACGATAAGGATATTCGCGTCGTGGCACTCAAGGGCATTTACCTGGCCGAACACCTCTACCCCAAAATCGGGGTGCGGCAATTCAGCGACATCGACTTACTGGTGAACCCCGACGATGTAAAAACAGTGCTCGAAATAATGGAAGGTCTCGGATTCCGGATGACGGAGCCGGCCTTTGGTGAAGCTGTATCGGAAGTCTTTGAGTCGGCTCACCTACGACCATTGGTACGCAAGGGGGTGTCGGTGGAAGTACATACCCGCCTGCACGGGCCCACGCAATCCTATCGTTTAAATGAACGGGAAATGGCACAACGGGCTGTTGCAACCACCATAAACGGACAGCCATTCCGGGTATTCGAGCTCCACGACCTGCTCATCCACCTCTGCCTGCACCTCGACAAGCATTTCAACGGCTCGCACATGCAGCTCTACTCCTGGGCCGATATTGCCTACCTGCTCTTTCAACGCGGTAACGAAATCGACTTCGACCTCCTCTGGAACCGCTGCCGCGATTACAATGCAGAAAAGGAAGTTCGCAAAATACTGGAACTAACGCATGCTGTCTTCGGAGCACCCCTGCCGGATGCTGAGAACTGGAAAATGACAGCTTCCATCGAACAACTCACCCGTCACCTCGACGACCGTGTGTCGCACGAATCAGGCACGCAAACGCATCTCTTCTTTATCCGCAAAATAAAAAGCCCGTTGGGCAAACTCAACTACCTGCGCGAGGTGTTACTCCCCGGAAAAAAACTGATGCTGCGCTCCTACAACATCCGAAACGAACGCTTCTACTGGCTATGGTACCCCTACCGCATGTGGGTAGGAATCAAAGGATTTTTCTGGAAAAACAAGTAATAAGTTAGCACCCTCTGCGCGACAAGTCCGGGGAGGACGACTTATCGGTTAAAAACATATGCCACGCCTATCTCTGCGTTAAAATTGTAGCGTGTGCGACCATAATCCCAATGGTAAGGAGGTTCAGTAAGAACAGGATCGTACAAAAACATGTAGTTCAATACGCCAACGGTCTGAAGCTTCAGGTTCATCAAAAAGTTGCCAAAATCCCAATCGGCCACCACGGCTCCACTGATATCGACCCAATGTGTACGATGATCAAAGAACCCTGCATAGCGCATACTGCTCCAGAAATCATCGTCGTGCTTCAGGCGGTACAGCTCCAGCCCGATGCGTTTTTTATCGCGCGCCCAGGCCATATTGAGCACCTGCATACTGCTGCTGACCCCAATACCGGCACCCATAATCTGGCCCTGATTGGTGTAACCGTGCAGAATTGCGCCGTGCGTATTCCATGCTCCATTGCTTTTATGAGTCCTCAGGAACGTATTTACATTATTGCCAAGCTGAGTGAGCTCCAACCCAAAATCCAGGTAATCACCGCGTTTTTGATTCAGGGGAACCAGTTTTCGCAGGCCGATTATATAAGCCCGAACATGGTCGGGTTCCATCAGAATATCGTTCAGGTGCCAGTTATGATCACCCCGACCGTACTCAAAATACACCTCGGCATGCTCCTTTGCCAGCAGCCAGCGCGCCCATACCGACACTACCTGGTCGCGTTCCACCCCGGGATCGGCTGTTTCACCACCTACTTTATCCTTAAAGAAGAAATTGAACACAGGGATCCACTGTTTCGGATACTTCAGACTCATATCGCCGCTGTAACTGCTGTAGGCCCGTGCGCCACCCAGACTCAGCCCGGGAAACCAACGGGGTTGGTAGTTCACCGTCAGCGCATTGTAATACCGCCAGTCGTGGCGCTTTACCCTTGGCTTTATCCCGAAACTTTTCAGCACAGTGGTATCCAGCCCCGGATAGCCCGATTCGTTAAGTCGTCCGCCCACCAACTGCCACTCGAAACTACCAATCGGCGTATTCACCGGCCGGGTGGAATTGAAGGTGAGGTGCATAAAACCGGGAGCATTATTCGACATCATCAGCGCATTTTTCTGCCCCGGGCCCCACCACAGGTTTTCGTTTGAGAGTCCAACCGACAGTGCCTTGTAATTCAGTCGCACACTGCTTTGTCCCCAATGAAAACGCTGATAGGCTCCTTCGCCAAAACGATCGGGAAGGTCGATTTTCGACTTCAGGTTATTATAACTTGTCCATATTTCCTTCGGATGAGTTACCGGAAATCCATCGAAAGGGCGATTTTCGGCATACACCCATTCGGGCATGAGCTGCACCGAAAGGATACCGACCCGGGCATACACACCCGCCGACATAAGGGTTTGATAGCCCCGGGCACCAATCATAGCACCGTCGTTGAGGCTTAGAGGATGGTCGGAAGTATAGCGTTGTTTCCACACTACCGGCATCAAACCGTATTCAAAAACGGGCTTCTGTGTTTCGGTCGATGCATTCATGGTGCGAATCATTAACGACTTTTGCAGCGAACCAATCATCAGTGAAGTTGGAAGCGGCCTGATCATCAGCGAGGCACTCAGAGTGCTGTCGCCAAGCAGTTGTTGTCGGCGCAGGTAGTCGTCGAGCACTGGCATGCCCATCGGACTGCTTTGCGACTGTATAAAAATAGTCCCACTGAACAGGAGTGGGAGCAGAAGTAAACATCTTTTGATCATACCGGATATACCTTTCGGTGAAGTAGCTATGGCCACAAAGTTAGTTTAATTTTTTCAACTGAGAAAAATCCCGCGCTTCGCTACGACCCGCTATGGCTATCCAAACCTCAGGCAGGAAGTCAAAACAGTATCGATGCTGTATTTACTGATACACCCGCACATAGTCCACTTCATAAAAAAAGCTTTTCTTCAAAGGATCCGGAGTACCACCATTGGAACCAATTGCTAAATTGAGCAACAGATACATGGGCTGTGTGAAAGGGTTGTAACTATCGGGATTGAACGTTTCGCTCAACAGGGTAGCGTTGTAGAGTTCATCGTCGACATACAGCTTTATTTCATCGGGAGTCCAATCCATGCGCCAGACATGGTATTTTTTATCCCAGTTTTTATCTTTTGCCATCAATTCTGAAAGTGGTTTGCGGTACGTATCCCAAACAGGATTGAAGCGCCCTTTACCACCCCATGCCACGTTTGCCAATACAACAGCTTCTCCTTTGTACCGATAAAATTCCATCATATCTATTTCTCCATTCGAAGGCCATTCGCGCCCCGAACCCAGCAACCAGATTGCTGGCCACGATCCCATCGCGGTGTCGATTCGGGCTCGTACTTCGAAACGACCGTAGAGCCACGTTTTCTTTTTAGCGGTTGTAATGCTCGAGGCTGTATAGGTAATAAATTCACGGTTTTTACGCCAGTCTTTGCTGTCGGCAACAAAGTTCGGATTCGGCAGGCTTACCTTCCTGCCTTCTATTCGTAAGCGCCCATCGCTGCAATAAGCATTGTCTGATTGGTACCATTGCAGTTCGTTATTGCGTTTGAAACCTATCTCGTAGTTCCAATTTGCCGAATCGGGTTTGCCTGTGTAGTTAAACTCTTCGCTGAAAACCAATTTTTTACCGTCAACCATCTGTGGAATTTTAGTCGTTGGCTTGTAGGGATTAATAGCAAAAATCAGAACGGAAATTGTGGAGAATAATAGAAGAGTGAATCTTTTCATGGTGAAATTTTGAAC
>JANJXE010000475.1 GCA_024709185.1 Paludibacter sp. | reverse complement strand
ACCTTTTAATATTTTAGTAAAACAAGGCGGTCACAATGCTAACTTGATTTACGAAAGCTTAGGTAGTGGTAGTCTCCCGGCTGATTGGATTACAATGGGTACAGGCAGTAATGTTAATTATGGCAATGGTTATGTTAATCTTGCAGCTGTTGATTTTTTAAATGCCAATGCTACTCGTATGGTATGTAAAGTTGCAGGTAGTGAAGTTACTTCCGGCATGGGTAGTACAGGAAATATAGTTGTAGCTTCTGTAGACTTTAAAGGAACTTCAAATGCAGGAATTTTTATTTATCTAAACGATGCGAATCCTGAAAACTGTTTTCAATTCTTTTCAAATATAACTGGAAATTCAGGTTACCTTTATGCATTTAAAGGATTTTCCGGGGGTGCTTTGGCTTTAGGGGATCCTATCCCTGGTGATCCAATGAATTATGGTGGAACTAAAGGACTTCCCGTGGTTGAACCAATTCCATCTTCTGGTATTGATGCATATTTTCGTATGGAAATTACCAATTCCTATAATTTACCTTATTGGTGGCAATATCAGGTGTCCATTTGGTCACTAAAAACAACAAATGGTGTTACCAGTAAATACAAATTACATTATACTCGTAAATTTGAAACAAATACACCAGGTGTTCCACTCCCAGGGTACTTTGGCATTTGGGTTAAAGGTGGTGGTGAATCACAATTTAGTAACTTCATGCTTTCTGCTCAAAACAATTTGAATACTAACACTTCAAATTTACTAAATGAAAAACTAACTGTTTTTCAAAATGGAAACAATCTGTATTTAAAAGGTATAGAATGTTCAGAGTTTATGAAAGCAGACATTTTCAATTCTATGGGTCAGGCTATGTTCTCAAAAAGTCAATTATCTTCTGAACCCATCAATACTGCATCGCTTCAGTCGGGTATTTACATCCTAAAATTAAATAATAATCAATCATTTAAATTTATCAAAAAATGAAAAACATAATTCTTATCGGCGCTCTCGTTTTATTACATATAGTGCCAACTCAAAGTCAAACCGTGAAAAAAATTGTTTTAGAAAAAACAGATAATTCACAAATAAAGTATCAATTAAGTGAAGTTAACAGAGTATTTTTTACTGAAGAAGCTGTAACTTTAACAGCAAGCCCAGCAGTACTTACCACAGGTGGAGCTGCAACTACCCTTGTAGCTACAATGACAAGTTCGGCAAACGTTTTCGAATGTACATCAAAGCCTGAATGGGTTTCATCAGTTACTTTTTCCGGAAATACTGCATCAATAAATGTAAGTGCAAATACTACACCTGGTTTAATTCGTGAAGGTATTGTGGTAATTTCAACATCGACGGGTGCTTCCACTGAATCTTCAGCAAATATTTTAGTTCAACAGGGGGGTGATAATGCCAATATGATTTATGAAAGCTTAGGTGGTGGAAGTTTTCCAGCCGATTGGATAACAATGGGCACAGCTGATAAGGTTACTTATAATACAGGTTTTGTAAATCTAGCAGCTGTTGATTTTGTAAATGAAAATGCTACCCGTTTGGTTTGTAAAGTTGCAGGTTCAGAAGTGACATTTGATAGTAAAGTGGTTACCACCTCGGTTGACTTTAAAGGCAATTCGAATGCAGGTATGTTTATTTATTTGAGAGATGGAGCAGATGAGAATAACTTACAATTTTTTGCAAATATCTCAGGGACTTCAGGTTATGTCTATGCTTTTAGAGGTTTTTCCGGAAGTGCATTAGCATTAGGTGACCCAATTCCGGGCGACCCTCAAAACTGGGCAATATCGCATGGCTTGCCTGCAGTCGAAGCAATACCAACTTCTGGGATAGATGAATATTTTCGCATGGAAATAACGAATGCATGCAATTTACCATATTTCTGGCAATACCAGGTCAATATTTGGTCTCTTCAGACTTCAAATGGAATAACTCAAAAATACAAATTACATTATACCCGAAAATTTGAAGCAAGTACACCAAGTGCTCCTCTACCCGGATACTTTGGAATCTGGGTAAAAGGTGGTGGCGAATCGCAGTTTAAAAACTTTATGCTTTCACGTCAATAAACTGTTTTTAATTTATAACTAACGAG
>JANJXE010000303.1 GCA_024709185.1 Paludibacter sp. | reverse complement strand
ACCTCTACGGTATTGCCGATGAACTGGTACAATCGTCGGAACTTCCTTTTGAGGTATTGCGCCCGCTGATAGCCGAAACAGCTTCAAAAATTGAACATTTAGCCCCCCGCGAGGCCCAAACCGGTCCGGCAGTTCGCCGCGATACCTCGGTGATGGACAAACACCTCGCTTTGCTTGCCTACCATCCCGTCTACCGCGAAATTTACAAATTGCTCAGTGAATCAATAGGAAAATATTCTACAGTAACTAAGTAGAATAATTCATTTTGTAAAAATTTTAATGGTTTTATATTTTGGTCGAAAAGCCATCTTATTTTCGCACCAAAATTATTGATTAATTGAATTGATTTAACCAGGTTCAACTCTTGATCGTACCCTTTAATCATTAACCATTAATCATTAAAAAATTAACCATTAATCCTTTTTACAGTATGAAGAATTTTTTTGTTCGCTTTGCGCTTTTTGCGCTTCTGTTGCCTATGGCGTTGCTGCCCGTTCAGGGAGCTTTATTAATTCCGGTACGTACTGATGTGGCTGGCTTTTCCGACTGGACTGACGAAAATGTTGGAGGAACCACTTATTTGCAATTGCTGTTGGCCGGCGCTTCCACCACCAGTCCATCCATGGATTTTTCACCTTACACCTCGGTTCAGCTCGATTTTAAAGCCCGTACCTATGGAGGTGCCAATGCAGCTGAAAATACAATCAGTGTTTTTTATTCTGTTAATCAGGGTGGTGGATGGACCTTTTTAGGTACCCGTACTCCCGTCTCATCTACTATGACGGCCATGGAGCCCTTTGATTTAAGTGCAATTCGATCTTCGCAGGTGCTTATTCGCTTTTCGGTGGCCGGAACCAGTAATTCGATTGGAGCAGGTATCGATGATATCAGTGTCAACGGGTTTGTAGGTTCAACTGCCATTTTATCGCTCAGTAAAGAAGGTTCGGAATATTCTACCAGCGTTTTCCCATTTACAGGATATGCTGGTTCGAAAGTAGTATTGCCGGTGCTTCCCGATGAAGGCTATTGGAAATTTATGGGATGGGATGCGAATCCAGCTGTGCAACAATCGCCTGCCTGGTCAGGAGGGACAGAATATACTACTACCGATATTACCACCACTCTTTATGCCATTTACAGGCGCACCGATCGTTCGGGCGAAAGCTGGACAGAAGTGGTGACACGGGAGGATATCCTGCCCGGTGTTTATGTAGTTTGTAATGGCGATTTTTACCTCCCGAATGCTTCAGTTGTGAATGGACCCCAGCAACGAACACTCCTTGCCTCCAATGTATTTGCCGGAAATGGAAAACTATTGGGAGAGGTGGCTGACGATATGCGCTGGACTTTTTCAGGCTCGGCTGATGCGATGAATTTGCAATCTGTTTCCAATGGAAATTATCTTTTTAATATTGATGCTGCTGATGGTGTTAATGTCGGTACAACAGCTGTAAACTGGGCCTTTGAGAGTTACGGAGCTGGTTTTGCCATGAAGGATGCTTCATACAACCGTTATTGTGCGGTATACACTGCCGGAACCGACTGGCGAAGCTATACCACCCGAAATTATTCGAGCTATAAAACCAATGCAGGAATCCTTCAACTGTATCGACTATCCGGAACAGCCACAACAAGCTACAGTCCGCTTACCCGTACAACCACCTGGACGGGAGCTGTGTCAGCAAGTTGGAACGAAACTGCCAATTGGAGCAATGGTATTCCGGATGCCGGAAAGACGGCTGTTATAACAGTTCAAAACCTGCAACCCAATATTAGTACGACGGCAACTTCCGGAAATCTGCTACTGCAACCTACAGCCCAACTCAGTATTGCAAGTACAGGAAGCCTGACTGTCAATGGAGATTTCTTGCTGAAAAGTTCAGTTGAAGGTACGGCCACTTTTTTAAATGAAGGTACACTTACTGTTACAGGAACCTCAAAGGTGGAACAAGTCTTAACTGCCCGTAGCACAGCAGGTTCAGGAGATCAGTGGTGGTATTTTGCTTCTCCTGTCAGTGGGGCAAGTAGTGCGGTTGTGTTGAAGGAAGGATTTGGAAACCGGTTAGGCTATTATAACGAAACAACGGCTTCCTATCCTCAAATCACAACCAACTCAGAGCTATTGGAGCCGGGCAGAGGATACCTGGCCGAAGTCGGCACCAGCAATGTATATACCTTTACAGGAACGCTGACCAATGGACAGGTAGGACCTGTAACGCTCACACGAACCTATACAGCAGGCGGTGCAAGGGGTTTTAATCTGATCGGCAATCCGTATCCGTCTTTTATCGACTGGAATGCAATCACTAATTACGGTACACCACTGCAACGAACCGATGTTCGTCCGACCATCTGGATTCGAACTCGCAATGCATCGGGGAATATGGTGTTCGATACCTTTGATGGGGAAGTAGGCACCTCGATTGGTGTTCGCGGACCGGCAACAAACTACATAGCGCCGATGCAGGCTTTCTGGGTGAAAGTAAATACGGATGGAGATAGTCCACAACTCAGTTTTACGAATAGTTTACGTTCGCACAGCACCGTGGCGTCGGGCGCACCGCAATTGAAAACGAATGCCGACGGTTTTCAGACCAATGGTGTAGTTCAGCCGCTTTTTGCCACAGCCAGGGATACTACCGCTTCGAAAGCTGTTGCAGTTGCCGACCGCCAGCTCCTTCGACTGGAACTCAGCTCCGACACGCAACGCGATGAAACCATTATTGCGACTCATCCGGAAGCTCTTAATAGCTACGATTTTTACGATTCCGATAAAATGAGCAGCGGAAATGCTGAACTATTCTCCCTGGTGGAAGGCCTCGAACTGGTAATCAATAAGCAGAAACGTTTGGATACTCAAACCTACCTGCAACTGGGTTTTCGACCCATGACAGCCGGGAACTTCCGAATCCATGCCACTGAGCTAATCAACCTGGATAGTTTGAGCGTGATTCTGACTGATCGACTGTTGAATACCGAACACCCGCTTCACAGTAGAGAAAGTTACAGCTTTACCTCCGACGGACAACCCGCCAACGATCGCTTTAGTATCTCGTTCCGGAGTCCGCGCATTCTTTCGGGTCTTGAAAGTTCACCTGACGGCGAACTGAAAGTGACCGCTACTCGCGACAAGTGCTTAACAGTTTATACTTCCATT
This sequence comes from Paludibacter sp., assembly GCA_024709185.1. Taxonomy (GTDB): domain Bacteria; phylum Bacteroidota; class Bacteroidia; order Bacteroidales; family Paludibacteraceae; genus Paludibacter. The sequence continues at coordinate 3,381 of JANJXE010000303.1, read as the reverse complement.
CATTCAGGGACAATCAGGGTGTTTGATGAAACAGGAAAGCAAGTTCTTTCTCATCCGTTAACCGGCACGATTACCCACCTGGAAACACCCTTGTCAAGCGGAACCTACATTGTGAAAGTCAACCATCTGTCTCACAAACTAACCATCCTTTAATATGAACTACAAATCACCCGAAATCGAACGTATAGAGCTCGACCTAACGATATCTCTTCAAATGGCATCGCCGGATGCACCACCAGATGAACCTGATAACTGGGTTCAGCTGCCTTCCGAAACCAATCCTGTAACGAACCCAACTAACCTTGCATAAAAACTTCAGCCCCTGTGTGAAATACCTCAGGGGTTGTGTTGTTAAATAAAATCGTAAAAATAAGCTGGCAAGTTGCCCATTAGTGAAACATTTTTATATCTTTGTACCGTGAAGAATAACAGCAAAATTAGGAATGTCCTATTTTATAAAACCTACTTCCAATCCTTTTTTTCAAATCAAAATAAAAAAGTAAAAGCTAAAATCATTTGGACATTGCAATTGATAGAGGAACTACCCAGGGTTCCTGAATTATATCTTAAGCATATTCAAAGTACTCAGGGGCTCTATGAAATCAGAGTTAAATTTGGGAGTGACATTTTTCGTATCTTTTGTATGTTTGATGATGGACATTTGGTAGTTTTGTTTAATGGCTTTAAAAAAGATACATCTAAAACCCCTCAAAGTGAAATCAAATTAGCACTAAAAATAAAAGCTGAATATGAATACGAAAAAATTAATAAATCTGGAAGAGTTTAAAGACCTCAATTATGGACAACGAGGTACAAAAGAGAGGGACGAACTTGAAGAAGGTTATAAAAATTTCAAGATTGGGACTTTGTTGTACCAAGCAAGACTCGAAAAAGGGCTTACTCAGGAAGAAGTAGCAGCTAAAGCAGGTACAACTAAATCCTACATATCAAAAATTGAGAATAATATTAAAGAAGTTCGAATTTCAACTTTACAAAAGATCATCGAAGCCGGACTTGGTGGACAATTAATCCTTTCTATCCGGCTTTAAAAACAAAGTCCATGAAACGAGCATGTAAATACTTCACATCCAAGATGATCATAATAACGGCATGCGAGTTTCATACGACCTTTGAAAAAACAATCATTATCGTATGAAAACAACACTTTTCCTGCTCTCAGGAGTTTTCCTGCTCACAGTAGCAAAGATACATGCTCAGGCAGTAGTTCCGGAATTCAAAGCGCCCGATGCCAGCTATACCCTTGTGTGGCAGGACAATTTTGATGGAAACCAGTTGAATGAAGACTATTGGGTCGTTGAAATTGATGGCAACGGGGGCGGCAATAACGAGATGCAGTATTACCGCAGGGAGAATATCACCGTAGGTTCTGAACCTGCTACAGGTGCCAATTGCCTTATTCTAACCGCTAAAAAAGAAAACTTCTCTGGTCGTTCCTTTACTTCCGGCCGATTGAAAACCCTTGGGAAAATGGCATTCAAATATGGTAAAATTGAAGCCCGCATCAAGCTCCCGAAAACAGCCAACGGACTGTGGCCGGCCTTCTGGATGATGGGACAGGATCATCCCACAGTAGGATGGCCAAAGTGTGGTGAAATTGACATCCTGGAAATGGGAAATGCCACAGGAATCACAAACAATACCCAGGATCGCTATTTCGGTAGTCATTTTCACTGGGGAGAAGCATGGACGCCACAGGGATGGCCCAACTGGGGAAAATCCTACACGCACAGCTCCGGCATCCAGGACAATTTCTATCTGTTTACCCTGATTTGGGACGATAAAGCAGTGAAAACCTATTTTGGAACCGATGCCAATCCGTTGATGGTGAATGTGGTTGAGATGGGCATTGTGGGAGTTGACGTAGCCGGAAATGTGGGGCGCTACTTTCATAAACCCTTTTTTATGCTGTTTAATCTTGCTGTGGGAGGCAATTATACCGGTATCACTGGTAGCAGTAATATCAGCAAGATAACGGCCCTTGCCAATGGAGATGCTTCGATGTATATAGATCATGTGAGAGTGTATCAAAAAGGCGATGTGGGCGAACAGTACATCGGTCCGGCGCTTTCGGGCCTAACCACACCCGATTCCGGACAGCAATTCAGCATCTTCCCGAATCCGGTAGGCGATATCCTTACCGTTTCCGGCTCATCAATTCCGGCAAGTCTTCACCTGATTGATATACAGGGTCGCGTGGTTCAAACCGCAATTTCAACCCGAAGTATGGATGTTTCGCAGCTGGCAGCAGGAGTGTATGTGTTGGAAGTGAATGGAGAAAATGGAAAAACAGAACGGCATAGAATGATAAAATATTAATCTGAAAATTGCCATAGAAAAAACTATTCACAAATTTGTGAATATAATTAATTGTATATATTTTTGCAAAGCCAAACTAACCACTATGGAAGTTACATTTGAAAAGGAGTACTTGCTTGAGATCTTTAAAAAGGGGAGATCTTACGACAAAAAACACAGATTTCAACCAGAAATTATTCGAAAATACATTCGAATAATTGAGCTCATGATTAGTGTGCCTGATACTTATTCATTAAGGAAATTCAAGTTATTGAATTATGAAAACCTGAAAGGAGAAAAACTCGGTTTGTCGTCAGTCAGAGTTAATAACCGTTACAGAATCGAGTTTGAAGAACTTAAAAAGGAAAATCAGTCGATAGCTTCTATTTGCAATATAACAGATTTGTCAAATCATTATCAATAAAATACTTATGAATATCAATACAGGTATTGCCAATAATATTGATCCTGCCTATCCCACACATCCGGGAGAGATACTAAAGGATGAAATCGAATACAGAGGGGTAACTCAAAAAGCACTTGCTGAAGCGATGAGTGTTCCCTATTCGTTATTGAACGAAGTGTTAAATGGTAAAAGAGTGCTTAACACAGAACTGGCATTGTTGGTGGAGGCCACCCTTGATTTGCCGGCCGAGTCCTTGCTGAATATGCAGGCACGATACACTATGATGGTGACCAAACGAAACATCAAATTCCTTCAGAAGCTGAGTAAGGTTAAGAAAATTGCAGCAGTACTATGAGCCCTGTTGACCACTACATTTCCACTTTTCCTGCTGAAGTACAGGCTATCCTGTCTCAAATCAGGGAGTTGATTAAAAAACATGCTCCTGAAGCGGTGGAAGATTTTGCTTATGGAATGCCGGCATACAAAACCAATGGCAGGCCGCTGGTGTATTTTGCAGCTTTTAAAAAGCATATCGGGGTTTATGCAACACCATCGGGGCATAGCCGTTTTTCGGATGAATTGTCGCAGTACAAACAGGGAAAAGGCTCGGTACAGTTTCCGCTTACCAAGCCGGTTCCCTACGATTTAATTCGTAGAAT
>JANJXE010000017.1 GCA_024709185.1 Paludibacter sp. | reverse complement strand
ACATAAATCTTTGAAAATGTCTTCATTAAATAAAGATCAAAGAATCAATTTTGCTTCCATTAAAACGCAGTTCGACTACCCGGATTTTCTGGAAGTACAATTACAATCTTTTCAAGACTTTTTTCAGATGGATACGTCTCCTGAAAAAAGAAAAACTGAGGGTCTCTATAAAGTTTTCATGGAAAACTTTCCCATTGCCGACACGCGTAATAACTTTATTCTTGAATTTCTGGACTATTACGTCGACCCTCCCCGTTACAGCATCGAAGAATGTATAGAACGCGGTCTGACCTATTCAATTCCTCTTAAGGCTAAACTGAAGCTCTATTGCACCGACCCCGATCACGAAGATTTCGATACAGTGATTCAGGATGTGTACCTGGGCCCGATTCCGTATATGACCCCCAAGGGTACCTTTGTTATCAATGGTGCTGAACGGGTTATCGTTTCACAACTCCATCGCTCTCCGGGTGTATTTTTCGGTCAGAGTGTCCATGCGAATGGTACCAAGCTGTATTCAGCCCGTATCATTCCTTTCCGTGGTTCGTGGATCGAATTTGCTACAGATATCAATAACGTGATGTATGCCTACATCGACCGTAAAAAGAAGTTACCTGTAACTACTTTGTTACGTGCTATTGGTTTCGAAAGCGATAAAGACATTCTCGAGATTTTTAATCTTGCCGAAGAAATTAAGGTTAATAAAGCCAGTCTGAAAAAAGCCGTTGGTCAAAAACTGGCTGCCCGTGTGTTGAAAAGCTGGGTGGAAGACTTTGTAGATGAGGATACCGGCGAGGTGGTAAGTATCGAACGTAACGAAGTGGTTATCGATCGTGAAACTATCCTCGAAAATAAACATATCGACGATATTATTGAGTCGGGTGCTCCTACCATCCTGCTACACAAAGGCGATGCTAATCAGAATGATTATGCTATTATCTACAATACCCTTCAGAAAGACCCGAGTAACTCGGAAAAGGAAGCGGTACTGTATATCTATAAACAGTTACGTAATGCCCTCCCCGCTGATGATTCATCGGCCCGCGAGGTTATTAACAACCTGTTCTTCTCCGAAAAACGCTACGATTTGGGTGATGTGGGACGTTTCCGTATCAACCGCAAACTGAATCTTTCCATCAACCCGGAAACCCGCGTTCTGACCAGAGAGGATATCATTGAAATTATAAAATACCTGATTGAACTGATTAACTCGAAGGCCGAAGTGGACGATATCGACCACCTTAGTAACCGTCGTGTCCGTACTGTAGGAGAACAGCTCTACAACCAGTTCAGTGTAGGTTTATCGCGTATGGCCCGTACCATTCGCGAACGTATGAATGTACGCGACAACGAAGTGTTTACACCCATCGACCTGATTAATGCCAAGAGTATTTCTTCGGTAATTAATTCGTTCTTTGGTACCAATGCCCTTTCACAATTTATGGACCAGCAGAATCCGCTGGCTGAAATTACACATAAGCGTCGTATGTCGGCTCTGGGACCAGGCGGTTTGTCCCGCGAACGTGCCGGTTTCGAGGTGCGCGACGTTCACTATACTCACTACGGACGTCTTTGTCCGATTGAAACTCCGGAAGGTCCAAACATTGGTCTTATATCATCTCTCTGTATCTTTGCGAAAATTAATGAGCTTGGATTCATCTCAACTCCGTATCGCAAGGTTAAAGAGGCAGTGGTTGATTTGTCGGACAATGGGGTGACTTATTTCACCGCTGAAGAAGAAGAAGAACTGGTTGTAGCACAGGGTAATGCCCCGCTCAACGATGATGGCACATTTATCCGTAGTCGTGTAAAAGCACGTCTTGGCGCTGATTTCCCTGTTGTTGCTCCTGAAGAGGTGCACCTGATGGACGTATCGCCCTCGCAGATTGCTTCTATCGCTGCTGCGCTTATTCCATTCCTTGAGCACGATGATGCCAACCGCGCCCTCATGGGATCGAACATGATGCGTCAGGCTGTGCCGCTGCTTCGTTGCGAATCACCGATCGTCGGAACGGGCATTGAAGGTCAGCTTATCAGCGATTCGCGTACTCAGATTACTGCCGAAGGTTCGGGTGTTGTGGAGTATGTTGATGCAGAATGTATTAAAATTCGCTACGATCGTTCTGAAGAAGATGAATTCGTTAGCTTCGATTCAGCAGTAAAAGAATATAAACTTCCGAAATTCCAGAAAACCAACCAGAATACAACTATCGACCTTCGTCCATTGCTCCGCAAAGGCGAACGAGTTCACAAAGGAATGATTCTGACAGAAGGTTATTCCACCGAAAAGGGTGAACTGGCTATTGGTAAAAATCTTAAAGTGGCATTCATGCCATGGAAAGGGTATAATTTCGAAGATGCTATCGTAATTAACGAACGCCTGGTACGCGACGATGTGTTTACATCGATTCACGTTGTAGAACAGTTGCTCGAAGTACGTGAGACTAAACGTGGGGTGGAAGAATTTACTTCTGATATTCCAAACGTGAGCGAAGAAGCTACACGCGATCTCGACGAGAACGGTATTATTCGAATTGGTGCCCGCATCGAACCGGGTGATATTATCATTGGTAAGATTACTCCCAAGGGAGAATCTGATCCATCACCGGAAGAAAAACTGCTTCGTGCCATCTTTGGTGACAAAGCAGGTGATGTGAAAGATGCTTCGCTGAAAGCAACTCCTTCCTTGTCGGGTACTGTAATCGGTAAACGCCTGTTCTCGAAAGCGCAGAAAAACAGAAAATCGAAACTGGCTGACAAAGCGGTTCTTCCCCGTCTGGATGAAGAATTTGAAGCTCAGGCTGCAGTTTTGAAGAATACACTGATTGAAAAATTGATGGTTCTTACAGCTGACAAGGTTTCAGCAGGAGTGAAAGATTTCCTGGGAACAGATCTCATTTCACGCAACAGTAAATTCACGGAGGATCGTCTTCGTGAAATCGACTATAGCACTGTACAATTGGTAAAATGGACTCAGGATGCTCATAAGAATGAATTAATTCGTGAGCTAATCCTTAATTACCTCAGGAAGTACAAAGAACTGGATGCACAGATTAAACGTCAGAAATTCAATATCACGATCGGTGACGAACTTCCTACCGGAATTGTTCAGGTTGCCAAGGTGTATATCGCTAAAAAACGAAAAATCCGTGTTGGAGATAAAATGGCCGGCCGCCATGGTAACAAGGGTATTGTTTCGCGTATTGTTCGTGCCGAAGATATGCCCTTCCTCGAAGATGGAACTCCGGTGGATATCGTGTTGAACCCGCTGGGTGTACCTTCACGTATGAACCTTGGACAGATTTTCGAGACTGTACTTGGATGGGCAGGTAAGGAATTGGGTGTGAAATTCGCTACTCCTATTTTCGATGGTGCTCACCTGGAAGACCTGGATACCTGGACTTCGAAAGCCAACATTCCTCAGTATGGTAAAACCTATTTGTTCGATGGTGGTACCGGTGAACGTTTCGACCAGCCGGCAACAGTAGGTATTATCTACATGCTTAAACTGGGTCACATGGTTGAAGATAAGATGCATGCCCGTTCCATTGGTCCATACTCGCTTATCACACAGCAACCGCTCGGAGGTAAGGCACAGTTTGGTGGACAGCGTTTCGGGGAAATGGAAGTATGGGCGCTCGAAGCATTCGGTGCATCCCA
>JANJXE010000282.1 GCA_024709185.1 Paludibacter sp. | reverse complement strand
TGCACCTTTAGGCCCCCTACTGTAGGAGCATAACGCGTGAATGTAAATGGATTACCCTGTGCATCCTTGACCTCTTTGGCTGCTGCCACTTCTTCGTAGGTAGTCCACACACCATCATTTTTATATCCATAGAACTGGATGGCTGGCTGTCCAACTATCGATCGGTAAATTTCATTACGTTCTCCGAAATGGTCCTCCACCTCTTTGTCACCATAATCGAGCAAAGTATTTTGATTGGTTGATAAATTTGCTGTTGTTTTCCAGGTAAAGTTCTTACGGGTAACATTGGTAGTTGTGAGTTCAAATTCCCAACCCTTGTTATTAACCAAACCGATATTATTCCAATAGGTCTGGTGACCGGTGATAAACATTGCCGGTTGTTGCAGCAACATCTGGACAGTATTCGAACTGTAATGTTCTACCGAAAGGTTTAATTTACTGTTAAAGAATCCCATATCGAGACCAAAGTTTAATTCCCCAACCTTTTCCCAGGTTATTTGAGGATTTCCCAGTGCTGCATCGTTCGACGACATCCCCTGAACCAATGAACCCGTACCGGCTCCCAACACATAATTATTGGTATTAATCAGGTTCATGTATGCATATTGCGGTATAGCATTATTCCCGGTAATACCGTAACTTACCCTGGCTTTAAGATTCGACAACCAGTCTATATCCTGTAGAAATCCTTCTTCCGAAGGTCGCCAACCAAGGGATGCTGCAGGGAAATAATCCCATTTGTGACCTGTGGCAAACAATGAACTACCATCGGCACGCATACTGGCCGAAAATAAATATTTACCCATATAGGCGTAATTCACACGTGCAATTAATGATGCCAGAGCATCGGAATAATAAAAAGATGTGGTACCATTTACACTCGGGCTATTCAGAATCAACTGAGATGCCATATTGAACGAGAGAATATCTTCGTCCGGGAAATTAGTTCCAACCATCACATTGCTGTTGTACATACTCTTTTGAGCAGTGAAACCAAGCATACCATCTACTTCGTGACCACCCCATTTATTTTTATAACTAAGAATATTCTCGGTCAGCAACTCACGCCGCATGTTCATCTGACGGGTAAGCATATTTGGATTTCCTTGTTTGTTGGCCGAAGTTTGCTCTTTTTTATTGTATTCCCTGTAGGAAAAATAAACACCATTCGATGTTTTAAACTGCAATTGGGGAGTAAAATCGATGGTCAGGTAACTGTTGCCCTGCAGTTTATATTCATCGGTGAAAATACTGGTACGTTCACGAATCGAAACCGGGTTGTTATTACTTGAACTAAACGGATTGGCTCCTGTCAAGTGCCATATTTCGCCATTCAGACCTTCTCCACTAATCGAAATTCCATTAAAATCAGCAGGTTGTGCGTATTCACCCGCTACTTTACCAGTTAACGCAGCAGTGGCTGTATTGTGCCGTATGGGAATCCATGAAGGGAAACGCACATAGTCGGTTAGGTCGGTACCCGGTCGTTCCTGACGACTGAAAGTCGGGCTAATATTCACTCCCAGAGTAACTTTGTTGGATAATTTTATATCTGCTTTTGCACGGAAGGTATACCTATCGTAGGTACTGTTTTTCATAATGCCTTCTTCGCCTGAATAATTTCCTGATACAAAATAGCGTATGTTTTTATCACCGCCTGAAGCACTCAACTGATAATTCTGATTGGTGCCAAATGTACGTAATCCCTCTTTCAACCAATCGGTAGGCTGATCAACAAAATATCGTTGCAACAATAGAGTTGCCCTCTCGTGGTCGGTTGCCCGGTTAAAGGCCATAGTTTCTGTTGCTATACCATTGATCGCCGGATCCATCTTCCTCATATCCGCTTCATCGTATAATAATTTCAGGTACGACTCGGTAGAATGTAATTCAGGAAGTCGGATGGCCGAACGAATACCGGTATACATTTTAAAGCTATACTTGGGTTTCTTTATACTACCGCTTTTGGTTGTCACTAATATAACACCACCCGCTGCACGTGATCCATACAATGCTGCCGAAGCTGCATCTTTCAATACCTCAATCGATTCAATGTCGCCCATGCTTACCATCGACAACCCATCGGGAACCGGAAAACCATCTACAACAATCAGCGGATCATTGGCTGCACTAATCGAACCCATACCACGTACCCGAATCTGAGGTGCCTCTCCAGCTTCCGGAGTAGTATTTAAAATCTGAACGCCGGCGAGTTTACCCATAAGGGCCTGATCGACCCGCGACACAGGAACTTCATCGAGTCGCTCTGTCTTCAGCGATGCAACAGCGCCTGTAAGGTGCGATTTTTTCTGAGTACCATAGGCAACCACCACAACATCCTCTATTTGCAGTGCATCTTCCACCATGGTAACATTGATGACTCCACCACTACCGGCATCGCGCAACATAGTTTTGTAGCCGATATAGGTAAAAACAAGAACCGATTTACTGTCGGGGACATCAAGTGCGTAAGCGCCATTCAAATCAGTAATTGTGCCAATACGGGTACCGCTTACTGCGATATTCACGCCAATAAGAGGCTCTTTACCTGAATCTGTAACTGTTCCACTGATACGAATCTGGGCTTCTGACACTCCAAAACTTGTAAGGATTACTACAAGCACAATCATCCATTTTCGGATCATGTATAACTTGTTTGTGTTTCTTTCCATGAAATTGTGATTTTTAAGATTATATAATTAGTAATATTGGTATACCAATTTTTGGTCGACCAAAATTAGATATAGTTTTTATATCTGCAAAATCTTTTCTTATATTTTTGATGATTTATGTTATTAAAC
>JANJXE010000225.1 GCA_024709185.1 Paludibacter sp. | reverse complement strand
GGTCACGATATCTCGGAAGGTGGATTGATTACAACGCTGGCTGAAATGTGTTTTGCCAATTCGAAAGGTGGGTTGGCCATCAACCTGGATGCACTTGCTGGAAATTCAATTGTTACCAATTTATTTGCTGAAAACCCGGGTGTTGTTATTCAGGTTAAGGATCGCAAACCAGTGGAAAAACTCCTCGAAGCTGCCGGCGTTGCGTACGCCAAAATTGCGGTTCCAATTGAAGAGCGCCGTCTGGAAGTTACGAAGAAAAAAGTGAGCTATACTTTCTCGATTAATGACTTGAGGGATAAATGGTACCGTTCGTCCTACCTTCTCGACCGTCGTCAGAGTGGTGAAGCGCAGGCCCTGGCCCGTTTTACCAACTACAAACAGCAGCCGCTTGAATTCCAGTTCAATCCTTCCTTTAAAGGAAAGCTATCGCAGTTTGACTTGTCACCCGATCGTCAGCCTTCGGGTATTAAAGCGGCAATTATCCGCGAAAAGGGTACCAATGGAGAACGCGAAATGGCGTATTCGTTGTACCTGGCTGGTTTTGATGTAAAAGATGTGCATATGACCGACCTGGCTACGGGTCGCGAAACACTCGATGATGTAAACATGATCGTGTTCTGCGGCGGTTTCTCCAATTCTGATGTATTGGGTTCGGCCAAAGGTTGGGCAGGTGCATTCCTGTATAACGAACAATCGAAGGCAACACTCGATCGCTATTACCAACGCAAGGATACGCTGAGTTTGGGTATTTGCAATGGATGTCAGCTGATGGTTGAGCTCGGATTGCTCACTCCTGAACACGAACAGAAACCGCGTATGTTGCACAACGATTCGCATAAATTTGAGTCGGGCTTTGTGGGCCTAACTATTCCGGTGAATAATTCGGTGATGTTTGGTTCGTTATCAGGTAGTAAATTAGGGGTTTGGGTAGCACACGGCGAAGGGAAATTCTCGCTTCCTTACGAAGAAAATAAGTATTCGGTCATCGCCAAATACAGCTATGAAGACTATCCGGCCAATCCCAATGGTTCCGATTATTCTACCGCAGGTATTGCCTCGGCCGATGGTCGTCACCTGGCAATGATGCCTCACCTGGAACGGGCTATTTTCCCCTGGCAGTGGGCGCATTATCCTGCAGAACGTAAAAATTCGGATCAGATAACTCCCTGGGTGGAAGCATTTGTAAATGGACGTAAATGGGTGGAAGCACACCGATAAAACGATTGTTAGGATAAACGAAAAATATACACTTTTGAAGATGCCTGAAAAGGTAACTTCTTAAATATAAATATGGCAGAAAAAACATTAATCGAAAAGTTAGAAGGTTTACACCATAAATTCGAAGAAATTTCGACCCTAATTACCGACCCATCGGTGATATCGGATCAGAAGCGATTTGTCAAACTTAACAAGGAGTACCGCGAACTGGAAGACCTGTTAAATGCCAAAAATGCGTATGAACTGGCTTTGTCGCATTATGCTGAAGCGAAAGAAATTCTGAACAACGAAACCGATGCCGAAATGCGCGAGATGGCGAAGGCAGAGTTGGATGAGTTGGAAGGAAAGATTCCGCAGATGGAAGAGGAAATCAAATTGCTGTTGATACCAGCTGATCCTGAGGATAATAAAAATGCCATTGTGGAAATCAGGGGTGGAACCGGTGGTGATGAAGCAGCCATTTTTGCAGGCGATTTATTTAAAATGTACACCCGCTATTGCGAGTCGAAAGGCTGGAAGGTGGAAGTTACCAATATCTCGGAAGGTACTTCCGGGGGATACAAAGAAATTATTTTTACTGTTTCGGGAAATAATGTGTACGGAACGCTAAAGTACGAATCGGGGGTACACCGTGTGCAGCGGGTACCGCAAACTGAAACACAAGGACGCGTACATACCTCTGCTGCTACAGTGGCTGTGTTGCCCGAAGCCGAAGAGTTCGACATCGAACTGAAAGAATCGGACGTGCGGGTGGATACCTTTTGCTCGTCGGGTGCAGGTGGTCAGTCGGTAAATACAACGTATTCGGCCATCCGGCTGGTGCATATCCCAACGGGTATCACGGTTCAGTGTCAGGATGAAAAATCGCAACACAAGAACAAAGCGAAAGCGATGATTGAGCTTCGTTCGCGGATTTATGCAATAGAACATCAGAAATACCTCGACGAAATAGGGTCAAAACGTAAAACCATGGTTTCGACCGGCGACCGTTCGGCAAAAATCCGTACCTATAACTATCCACAGGGACGAATAACCGATCATCGCATCAATTTTACAATTTACAATTTAGCTGCTTTTATGAACGGCGATATTCAATCGGTGATCGATCAATTGATTGTTGCCGAAAATGCTGAACGCTTGAAAGAAAGCGAATTGTAATAATTCCGATGTTGACCAAATGAAATAACTTTGAAGAAAAAACAAGGTAAAAAATACCTTTTTATTTCGATTAATTTTTAAGTACAAAAAGGTAATAATTCAACTCCTATCAATACGATGAACAGAAAACAACTTTTCGAAAATATTCAACGTAAACGCTCGTTCCTTTGCGTAGGTCTGGATACCGATATTCAAAAAATACCTGAGTTTTTAGTTGATGAATATCAGGATGCCATTTTTGAGTTCAACAAAGCGATTATTGATGCTACAGCTGATTTATGCGTAGCTTACAAACCCAACCTGGCTTTTTACGAAAGTCTGGGCCTGCAGGGTTGGGAAGCATTGGAGCGTACTGTGGACTATATTCGTGACAATTACCCCGATCAGTTCATTATTGCCGATGCTAAGCGCGGAGATATCGGGAATACATCGGCCATGTATGCACGCACTTTCCTTGGAAATATGGTGTTTGATGCAGTGACTGTGGCGCCTTATATGGGTGAGGATTCGGTAACTCCTTTTCTGACTTACGAGGATAAATGGGTGATTCTGTTGGCCCTTACTTCCAATAAAGGGGCTTTTGATTTTCAGTTTATTGCCGATGAAACAGGGGAGAAGCTCTATGAAAAAGTACTGAAAACTTCGCAACAGTGGGGAACCACCAATAACCTGATGTATGTGGTGGGCGCTACCAAAGCGGAAATGCTGAAGTCTATCCGCTCTCACATTCCCAATCATTTTCTGTTGGTTCCGGGTGTTGGTGCTCAGGGTGGAAGTTTGCAGGAAGTGGCTCGCTACGGCATGAATCAACAGTGTGGTTTACTTGTGAACTCGTCTCGTCAGATTATCTATGCGTCGTCGGGAACCGATTTTGCGGAAGCGGCAAGAACCGAAGCGCTTAAGGTTCAACAGGAAATGGACGAGCTATTGAAACAGGCAGGAATCTGATATTCAAAAGCCTTTGTTCGTGTGAGGTAACAATTAAATCCTCAGATGAACAAAACTCAGCTGCTTCTGAACTTTCAGCGAAGAAAAACTTCTGTTTTTTATACCCTTTTCAGTAAATAAATTACCGGTGCCAGGATTCGTTCCATCAAACTGCGTTTGTTGGTGATAATTTCGGCACTGCCAGTGAGCTCACCCTGCAGTGGCAACAGCTTACCGGTAGTGGTACGCAGCTCTTTTTCAAACGAAATCTCAACCGCATAATATTGCTCATCGGGTACGAGGGCGATTTTTTCAACCCGGGCTCTCAGCATTCCAAATTCGAGGTACGGATAATCGTGCAACTTCAACATTACAAGTTGTCCTTTCTCTACTTTTCCTGCTCCCGATACCGGCATCAGCATTCGACCTGTGAAGTTGGAAGGAGCTGCAGGGACTACAGCCATCAACTTCTGATCTTTCGAAATGTATTGCTGTTCGTTCCACAATCCATTGAAACTTACTACGCCTGAAGCTGGTGCGGTTAACAAATAGTTGTACTGCCATTCGCTGAGTGCAGTTTCCAGTTCCAGTAAAGCCGATTTTAGCGACGAATACAGCTGGTTCTTTTCACGCAATTGCTGCACTGTCAGTTTCTGCAGCGATCCCGAAAGTTGTGCCGTTTCAATGTTCTCGAGCGATGCCGATGTTTTCAGTTGATCCAATTCGTTCTTCCGGCTGAGTAGTCGTTGCTCAGCCTGTTGTAAATCTGATTCAGCTACCACTTTTTGTTGAAACAACTGCTTATCCCGTTCATACACCAAGCGTTCAATCTCGAGTTCTTTTTCCTTGGTCGCGATTTGTTGCAGCAGCAAACTGCGGTATTCGCGCCGGTTGCTAAGTTGTTGACTGATAATGGCCTGCTCTTTTTCAGTAAGATTAAGCTGCAAAAAGTTACGGTACGCAATGGCAGCCACGATAAACTGTGAAAAAGCAGGCTGCACAGTACCCAGTTCGAATCGGTCGTTGAGTAGTTGCGGTGAATAGGCCAGTTTGTTTTCCTCAAAGACGGTGTTTTGTAAGATAGTACGTAACTTCAATACATCTTCTGTTCGTGCGGGATTATCGATTACGCCGAGCACATCGCCAGCATTCACCTGTTGCTGATCGGTGCAATACAATCCGCTCAGCATACCCTCGGAGCGAGTCACTACCCAAACGGGCGGAGCACTGCTGGTTATCGACACGTTCCCTGATACCCGGTCGGGATAGGTAAAGAAAAAGCTCGTGATAAAAGCGGCAAGGATAATCAGGCTGATTACCAGTATCCCGTAACGGATAAGTGAATGGGGTGGCCGGCTCAGAATCTCCTGAACTTCATCGCTGCGCAACTGTATCTTATCTGTTTCCTTCATTATACGTCTAATTGATTTTTCACCAAGCGATAGTAGGCTCCTCCGGCAGCGAGCAATTCGTTATGCGTGCCCTGTTCGGCAATCATTCCATCCTCAATAACCACAATCTGATCGGCATTGCGTACTGTACTTAAACGATGTGCCACCACAATAGATGTCCGTCCGTTCAGAAACTGCTCTAATTGTTGCATAATCGCCCGTTCGTTATTGGTGTCGAGCGCATTGGTGGCTTCGTCGAGGAACACTACCTCCGGATCTTTGTACACAGCTCTTGCGATAAGAATGCGCTGCTTTTGCCCCTGACTCAGTCCAATCCCTTCCTGACCAATCTTTGTGTTGTAGGCCAACGGCAAGGTTTCAATGTATTCACGGATATTGGCAACTTCTACCGCTTGCAGGAGTTTTGCTTTATCAATATTCTCTTCGCCGGGTGCTATATTGCGGGCAATGGTGTCGGAGAAAATATAGCCATCCTGCATTACCACCCCGCAGCGCCTTCGCCATTCGCGCATGCTAAAAGTATCAAGCCGGTGCGGGCCCAGTAAAATTTCGCCCTGTTGAAGGGGGTAGAAACCAAGCATCAGCTTCACCAGGGTTGTCTTGCCACTTCCGCTGGTGCCCACAATGGCTGTTTGCTTTCCCGCCGGGATGCGTAAGTCAATCCCTTTAATTACAGGAATGCCCATGCGGGTGGTGTCGTAACTAAAGAAAATATTGGATAATACGATATCCTGCCCCGCAGGTATTTCCTGAATATTTTCACCGGAGGATGATTCTTCATCCTCTTTTTCGTGTACTTCACTGAGGCGTTCGAGGCTCAGGCGCGCATCCTGACTTTCTCTCATAAAGGTAATCAGCTGATCGACAGGAGCATTGAGTTGACCAATGATATACTGTACGGCCAACATCATACCCAGCGTCATTTGCCCGTCGATGACTAATTTGGCAACTAAGGCGGTTATCAGGAGGTTTTTTGTCTGGTTGATGAATACAGCGCCCGAATCCTGGTACTGAGCCAGTGCCAGCCCTTTGATCCGGAGGCGAAACATACGGGCCTGCAGGCGTTCCCACTCCCAGCGTTTTTGTTTCTCGCTACCACTCAGACGAATTTCCTGCATGCCGTTCACCAGTTGTATCACATTGCTCTGATTGGCGGATTGAAGCGCGAAATTCTTGTGGTCGAGAGATGCCCTTTGTTTCATAAACAGCCATACCCAGGCAAAATACAGACTACTGCCCACGATGAAGATGGCAAATACCGGGAAGCTATACAATAATATTACAAAGCTGAAAATTACAAGCGTAACCAGCGAAAACAGGATGTTCAGACTTGAATTGGTGAGGTAATGCTGAATGCGGGTATGGTCGTTGATGCGTTGAAGGATGTCACCGGTCATTTTTGTATCAAAATAACCCAGGGGAAGTCGCATCAGTTTAATCAGAAAATCGGATATCAGTGCGATATTTACACGGGTACCCAGGTGAAGTAAAATCCAACCGCGAATGAAATCAATCGCAGTACCACTGATAATGAGCATCAGTTGGGCGATGAGTACAAGGCCTATGTAACTGATATCCTGCGAGGAGATACCAATATCGACTATCGATTGGGTAAGAAACGGAAGCACCAGTTGCAACAGACTTCCTGCAAGGATACCGAGCAGTACCTGATGAATAAATTTCCGGTGCGGACGAATATAACTCCAAAGAAAGCGAAAACCACGCCTGTTGACCTTTTCGTTGTCCCTGGCAAAAAACTCAGGAGTTGTTTCGAGCAACAAGGCAATACCCAGTTCCTTATCGCCCTGGCGCGAACTGATCCAGCAACGGCAAAACTCCTCGCGGGTGTATTGTTGTTTGCCACCAGCCGGGTCGGCCACATACACCATGGTTTTTCCGCGCTTCCTGCGCACATCATAAACTACCACAAAGTGTTCCTGATTCCAGTGCACAATACAGGGAAAGGGAGCCGTAATGAGTTCGTCGAACGAAACCATCACACCGGTAGAGCGCATCCCGATAGCTTCAGCGGCTTCGCTGATACCCAGAAGCGATACGCCTTCGCGATTGATGCCGGCTTTACCGCGCAGGTATTCGAGTGAAAACACGCGGCCATGGAAAGCGGCCACCATCCGTAAACAGGAAGGGCCGCAGTCCATGGCGTCGTGCTGAGCGTAAAAAGGGAATTGCATGCTTTACTCTTTTCTTACTTTGAGGCTGCAATATTATATAAAAAATAGCAGGTAAAAGGACAAAATTGAATGATTACAGAAAATAAAATATTTTTTTAGTTCAAATGAATAATTATAATGTATAATATAATGATAGTTGAGATACAAATTGTTGTTGAATACCCAGAAATGGTTGATTTAACTCCTCACTATACTCAGTATTATTATTTTCACCAGGATTAAATTTATTGAATTTTTTATTCACTGTGTATTTTAAATTGTAAAAAGAACAGCCTAAAGAAACTTCAATTAGTAGTTTTTGATATTGATAACGGATTCCTGCTATTGGATTTATGGCATATTTGTAAAAATAATCATTTTCCTGAACATACTCCATCATAAGTATTTTTGAAGAATTATCAATAGGTTTCAAATAAGTAATACCATAAAAGTTCAATCTACGTAGTGAATAATAATAGGCTAAGTCCACTCCTGCAAAAGCAGAGAATGCAGGAGTAAATGAGTAATTGTAATCATACCCGAGTGTAATACCATACATGCTGTAGTTGTTTCCTACCATTTGGAAGTATTCTCTAGCATCCTCAGATAACATCAGTTTGTAGTAATCTTCAAGAGAGTTTTGTTCATCATAATTTGGTGGATAGGAAATTGAACCCCATAAATTTTCTTTTATCACTAAAGGTAAACCCATCCGAAGAACATGATTATTACTGATTTTATATCTCAGATTAAATTCCAGGGGTCTATGAGTCAAATCAATATAACCACCACTGTAGTCTGTGTTGCTATACAATGTTACTCCAGCGGCAAATTTCCAACTGTCATCTTTCGTGAAACTGTCGTTGGATTGAGCTTTGGATTCTGAGAATAAAAATGAAACAAGAATAATGATTAACTCTAGGTTTTTTTTCATAGTCGTGAAAATTAATACGAACCAATAACCGCATAATCATCGGCGGGGAATTCTTCGCCTTTGCTGCGGTTATTTTGCCATTGCAGGGGCTGAAGGTTGCTCAGGTCGTCGGTGCCTCCTTTTGAGATGGGCTGGATGTGGTCGATTTCCCAACCCACACCATTCTCGGAAATATGTCCGAACTTATTGAATTGCATCCAGGCACCACAACAGTCCTTGCGGTATTTATCGGGATCGAAGCCGGGAATTTCCTGTCCCTTATTCCAAACGGCCCTGATTAGCTCCTGCGACCAGTTATTCCCGTTTTGATCTGTGTTGCGGAATCGTTTCATTGAGAAATTTTTAGCAGATTGAAAAAAGCCGATGGCGCTGATAAACCGTTCCCGCTGTTGGTGCATGTCGTTAACACAAGAAGGGAGTAGCCTGAATTGTAATACATCTGTCTGCATGGTTGTGCTGTTGTTATTGTACACTGCAAGTATAGAACTTAATTCAATTGGTTCAACTCACATGCTACTACCAATGTTCTAACGAAGTTCTAACGGGCATGTTAATGTAAATTCACAATTTATTTTTATGCATTCTGCGCCCTGCAACGGTTTTTTCGAAGGGTGTTATCCTTTAAAAACCGAACGGCAAACAATGCACTGATTGTTTGCCGTTCGATTTTATTGCTTACAGGAAGCAATGAATTCTTCTGTCAGAATTTCTGTTTCTTTATACCCAAAGAATAGTGATTCTTCCGTCAGCAGTAAGAACTTTAATCCAATAACCGCCTTTAACTTCATTCATCTGTGCTGCATTCAAAGTTGTGAATTCGGCAGCTGTTTTTTTTGTAGTTTTCATACTCTTTTAATTTTTGTATTAATAATTTTGATTCTTCTGTTTTAGTCACTCTTAGTGAGGGTATCCTTTTCTTTTTGTAGCTTTGTGAGCTGCTTGTTTTGTAATTTTTAATTACCTTACAATATTATAGTATAAAATGAAGGGTTGAGCTCACAAAGCACTACAAAAGTTCTCACAAAGCACTAATATTTCACATAAAAAAAGCTAATAATTTTGTATAAAATGATGTGAAAATAATAATTCTTAATATTATTTCGTCGATTTGTAATGAAATCTCCGATTTTTAGTAATTTTGGGGGCTCGTAATTCTTGTTTTCCCGTTTCTTTTGCGTAAAGTTTGTGAGTGAAAATGTGACAAAAATGAGGATTTTGTGAGTGCTTTGTGAGAACTTCGAAATTTTGCCCGGGTACCCCCTGCGTAACACGCAAAAAATGTGTAATTTCGAACGCAAAATAAGGAGCTAATATTATACTATATATTCAACGGATACCATGTCGTCAAAAACCGGTTTTTTTCTTGTGCTTGCATCACTAATCCTGATCTTCGGGACACAGATCTTTTTGGTTAACGATTATTACAACACAACCCGTGCTGCCTGGACGAAAGAATCGAATGCAATACTCGAGGAAGCGTTTCGGGCTGACCTGACGATCCGGAATGATAAATACAGAGAAACAATCAATGAGTCGACTGTTGTGATTGCTCCAACATTGCCTGAAAATGAAGATATGACAGTTTTGGACCTCACAAGTGCAAAAACGGCCAACGTCGTCAGCGGTTTGGACATGATTATCCACCTCCATATCAGCCCCACTGTACCTCTCAATTTACACCGTCTCGACAGCATCACTTCCACGATCATGACAACTCGTGAATTTCAAAGCACCTTTACCGTTAATATTATCAATCAAAAAACAGGCGAATTAATCCAAAGCTCCCGCGAAAACTGGCAGTCATCCCTTTTTATGATATCCAGTGAACCCATGCTTATCGATGCTGCCAATTCCATTGCCCTTCAGTTGCACCTGATTAACCCATTTCAGATTATCATTAAACGAATGGGACTTATGTTGGCATCGTCGTTGGTATTGTCGATAATTTGTTTGCTGGCCTTTATGTATCTCCAAAAAGTACTTGCCCGTCAGAAACAGCTGGTAGCCTTTAAAAACGAATTCCTGGGCACAATAGCTCACGAACTCAAGCGGCCGGTATCGAGCCTTACCTTTAACCTCGATTGCCTGAGTATGTCGGCAGCAACCCTTAATACACCACAAAACAGTTTGCTGTTGAATAATTCGATACGGGCTACCGATGAGCTAAACGATGCCATCAATATGATTGTTACCTTATCGAAACTCGAAGAGGGAATGTTGATTCTTAATAAGGAACGGGTTGAGTTGCTGGATATCATTGAAGATTTGAAGGATAAATTCAGTGAACAACGCTTTAAAAACAAACAGGTGACGATTAATCTCGATGTGGCAGATAATTTACCTGCCATTGATGGTGATAAACAGCTGTTAACACAATGTTTTGCCAACCTCATCGACAATGCTATCAAATACTCGGGCGATGATGTTCAAATTCTGATTCGGCTACAGACTGAAAACCAGCAGGTTTCGGTAGGAATTCAGGATAATGGATTTGGGATCCCGGAAGACAAGCTCGATCTGGTATTTGATAAGTACAGCCGTGTGCATCAGGGTATCACTCAGATTAAAGGATTTGGTATTGGTTTGAACTACGTTAAAAACATCGTGGAACAACACAGGGGCGAAGTGAAAGTAAGCAGTAAAACGGGCGTTGGAAGTGAATTTAAAGTAGTGTTGCCCGTAAGTTAAAAATATAAATACGAAAGATATATGTACAAAGTTTTATTAATTGAAGATGATCTGAATCTGGGCACTACCTTGCGGGGTGCGCTGGAGGAACGTGCGTATTCGGTGAAATATCTGCCTGGTGGTGCTATGGCATTAAAGGAGTTGATCAATTTCAAGCCCGATATTGTGTTGCTGGATGTGAATTTAAACGAAGAGCTGGATGGTTTTGCCATTAGCAGAAAAATCAGGGAGTTGAGTGATGTACCCTTGTTATTTACAACTTCGCGCGACGAAAATTCCGATTTTGATCAGGCATTCAGCATCCCTAATACAGATTATGTGCGAAAACCCTATCGACTCGCCGAAGTATTGAAGCGCATCGAAAAGCTTGTAGTCAAAGAAGCTGCTGTACAGTGTTTCGAAATTGGGAATCTTCGTTTTTATCCTGATCAGCACAAGTTGGAGGTCGACGGGGAAGAACTGTACCTGAATAATTATTCTTCGGAAGTATTGTTGCTCTTGTGCAAAAACAAAGATAATTTTGTGAGCCGCGATATAATTATTGAAACTGTATGGAAAACCCGTGATACCCGATTGAAAGAAGGTTCGCTAAATAATAATGTGACAGTCCTGCGCAAGTACCTCGAGCGCGATCCATCACTTACACTTGAAAGCAAAATTAAGTTGGGATTAAGACTGCGGACAGAGTAACCATAGGTACACAGCCATTTATCCCAAAAGCCTTATATAATTCCTGACGTAGGATTATATAAGGCTTTTGGATTAAATAGCTGAATTTTAGTTAATTGATTATTTTAATACGCCTGCTCGTGTACGTTGGCAATAGCCCGTCCCGAAGGATCGTTTTGTTTTTTGAAGGCTTCGTCCCACTCCAGGGCGATAGGAGTGGAGCAGGCTACCGAAGGTACTGAAGGAACACAGGCAGCTGCCTGATCGGAACCAAAATGTTGCTGGAATATTGTACGGTAATAATATTCTTCTTTCGAAAGTGGTGGATTTATCGGGAAAGTTTCAGCTACGTTGGCCATCATTTCATCCGAAATTTGTGCAGAAGTTACTGATTTCAGAGTGTCAATCCAGTTATAGCCCACACCATCCGAGAACTGCTCTTTCTGTCGCCAGGTAATACTTTCGGGAAGATAATCCTCGAAGGCCTTCCGCAAAATCCATTTTTCGATTTTACCCTTGCCGGCCATTTTGTCCTGTGGATTAAGACGCATGGCCACATCCATAAATTCCTTGTCAAGGAAAGGTACCCGGCCTTCTACACCCCACGATGCCAGCGATTTGTTGGCACGAAGGCAATCGTATTGATGCAGTTTGCTGAGCTTACGAACGGTTTCCTTGTGAAATTCTTCCGCATTGGGTGCTTTGTGGAAATACAAATATCCACCGAAGATTTCATCGGCACCTTCGCCTGAAAGTACCATTTTTACTCCCATCGATTTAATTACTCTTGCAAGCAGGTACATAGGTGTACTTGCCCGTACGGTAGTAACATCATAGGTTTCGATATGATAAATTACATCACGCAGTGCATCTAGACCTTCCTGAATTGTAAAGTTAATTTCGTGGTGAACGGTACCGATATAGTCGGCCACTTTCCGTGCAGCAGCCAGGTCGGGCGAACCCTCCAGTCCAACCGCAAAGGAGTGAAGCTGCGGCCACCAGGCTTGTTCGGTATTTCCTGATTCGATACGCAGAGCAGATTTCTTTTTGGCAATTGCCGAAATAACCGATGAGTCGAGTCCGCCGGAAAGTAATACACCATAGGGTACATCCGACATCAACTGACGTTCCACCGCATCCTCGAGGGCTTTTCGTAGCACATCGATATCGCTTGTATTTTCTTTTACATTGTCATAATCCATCCAGTCGCGTTGGTACCATTTGACCGGAGC
>JANJXE010000507.1 GCA_024709185.1 Paludibacter sp. | reverse complement strand
CGATATAGTGCTTAAAATTGCTCCACCTACCCTCGAACAACTTATGTTGATGAAGCCCGGACGCTCGGTGTTCTCAATGTTGCAACTCTCCAATTTATCGGCTGAAACACTCAAGGTGATGGCATCAAAAAAACTCAATGCGATTGCCTACGAACTGATTAAGGATGAACAAAAGGCTTTCCCGGTTATCAATACCATGGCTGAGCTCGAAGGCAGTTCGGCAATTGCGGTTGCATCGGAACTGATGAGCAATGGTTCGGGGGGCAAAGGGGTGTTGCTGGGTGGCGTTGCAGGTGTTACCCCTTCGGAAGTGGTTATCTTAGGAGCCGGACTAGCAGGTTCAGTAGCCGCACGTACTGCCCTCGCACTGGGCGCTTCGGTGAAAATTTTCGATCACGATATCAATAAATTACGGAAAATTCAGCATTACCTCGGGCAGCAGGTGTTTACTTCGGTAATTCATCCAGCAGTTTTATTTAAGGCACTGGCTTCAGCCGATGCAGTTATCGGAAGCTTACGGTATATTAATGGAAGTGAGCGTTTTATGGTGTCAGAAGCGCTGGTAAAAACCATGAAGCAGGGTGCTGTAATTGTCGATTTAAGTGTTGACCAGGGAGGATGTTTCGAGACCTCCGAATGCCGTACCATCAGCGATCCTGTGTATGCAAAATACGGCATCCTTCATTATTGTGTACCCAATATATCGGCACGGGTGGGGCGAACAAGCTCCATGGCATTGAGTAACATTTTCGCCCCCATGCTTATAAAGATTGGTAATTCAGGAAGTGTGAAGCTGGCCGTAGGTGAAAGCTCCGGCTTTCGAAATGGTGTATACATGTATGGAGGTATCCTTGTAAACCGATTGATAGCCGAGTATTTTGGTCTTCCTTCCAATGAAATCGGACTTTTTTTAGCAGGATATTAAAAAGGTATGAATCCGAATCCAACCGAAATACAGCTATCGGAAGACGAACTTATTCAGCAGGAGTTTGAAGCCCTGCTCAATGATTATCTGAACTCGCCGCACCGCAAAAAGGTTGAGCTTATTACTAAGGCATTCAATTTTGCCAAGGCTGCGCACAAGGGTTTTCGCCGTCGTTCGGGTGAGCCTTATATCATGCATCCCCTGGCTGTAGCACGAATTGTCTCCTCCGAAATTGGCATGGGTTCAACTTCCATTTGTTCGGCTTTGCTTCACGATGTGGTTGAAGATACCGATTATACGGTAGAGGATATTTCTAACTTATTCGGACCGAAAAAAGCACAGATTGTAGAAGGGCTAACCAAAATCTCTGGTGGTGTTATCGAGGAACATGCATCGGCACAGGCCGAAAATTTCCGCAA
>JANJXE010000170.1 GCA_024709185.1 Paludibacter sp. | reverse complement strand
TCTTACAGGATAGATATCTGTTGTCTGTACGATTTTGTTTCCTACAAGCTTTCCGTTTTTCAGGAAAAGATAGGGTGGCATATCCAGCGATGCAGGTAGAATATAGCTATAATCGAAACCATAATTGTTAGGACCATAATTTACCCCTTTGCGATAATCCACATTGCTCACTCGAGCATATGGTGTTTCAGAAACCAGAGGCAGCGTTTCGTCTTTTTTTTGCCATTCCACACCCAAATGCCATTTACCAATAATTGCAGTGGCATATCCCTTATCCTTTAAAACAGATGCAATCGTCCGGCGACCTTTTTCAATTACGGGAGCCCCATGCCCGTTGATAGCTCCCGATTTCAATGGTGAGCGAAAACAATACCGACCTGTGAGAATACCATACCGACTCGGAGTGCTGACACCCGAACTGGAAAATGCTTCGGTAAATGCAACTCCTTCAGATGCTAACCGATCTATATGTGGTGTAACTGTTTTGGCTTCCTTGTTGAAAAAAGTTACATCGCCATAACCCATATCATCAGCCAGTATAAAAACAATGTTGGGAGCCTTTGTTGTAGCGGCATTGATTGTCAGACAAGCTGTACAAACGCCCCAAAAAGGCAAAAGAGTAAAACCTGATTTGCTTTTTAAAACCTGCATTTCGATGATATAAATTTCAGATTATGGTAAAGGATGTTGCACAGCAGGAATAAATTTCCCTTTCGACAAACTCCCTGTTTGAATCACCTTTTGAATGGTTCCATCTTCATTAAAAAACAACTTATCGAAACAAACCGAGCGTAGATTTCCTTTGCCGGAGATGGCCATATTGTGATAAAAAAGATACCACTGTCCTTTGTATTCAACAACAGACCCATGCGATGTTTCGGCGCCCGTCGGATCCATAATCACACCTTTGTATTCCCACGGTCCCAGCGGTTGAGTGCTGATGGCATAACACATATTATTACCAAAAACAGCCCCGTTGCGTTTATTATCCGGATAAATCAAATAGTAAATTCCTTTTCGTTTAAATACAAAGGGACCTTCGTGAAAATCTTCTAGTCCAACCATATCCTGCATTCCACCTTCAATCTCCATCATGTTTTTAGCCAGTTTGCCTCCTTTTACAGGATGTCCCTTTTGAGCGCCGCCATGGTAAAAATAGGCCTGACTATCGTCGTCGACAAACACATTCGGATCGATTAACGGATCGAGCCCCTTGATATAACCTTTCACTTTGAACCCTGAAGTTGGCTTTCTGCTCACAGCAACGCCAATTTTCCAGGTCGCATTCCAATCGGTACCGCTGGGATGGGGAAAATAATAATAGTATTTCCCGTTTTTGTACACACAGTCGGGAGCCCACATAAAACCACCTTCTTTTCGCCCCCACTCTACATCGCGCGAATGCAGTATTTCGCCATGGTCGGTCCAGGTAACCATATCGTCGGTCGAAAACACATGGTAACCGTCCATCAGGTCGCAGCCCCTGGGAGGATTTACATCAGTAGATGGATACAGGTATAATCGTCCGTCTTTCCACACGCGGGCAGTTGGGTCAGCCGTGAACATGTGAGTAATGATGGGATTTTCGGCACGTTTTGAACTATTGGTTTGAGCAGTAGTAGCTGAAAAACCAGCATTAACAAAAATCAGCACACAAAAAAGTAAGTACTGTTGGAGTTGCTTTGTTTTCATGGAAATGCAATTAAGAGTAATTATTTAGTTAACTATCAATTTTGAAACTGCCCGTTGATTGTCAGCCTCCACACTCAAAATGTAAATTGCTTTTTCAAGAGGTTTGGGCAAACTCACCTCTTCGTTTAATGAATTTAAGATTTGCTCATGCACAAGTTGCCCTGTTACACTACGTATCCGAAGAACTATATCTGATTGACTTTCAAAACCCGACACATGAATTGTTAATTTACCGCTTTTATATGGATTGGGAGAAATACGCACGGATTGTTGCTGTAAAGCGGGTGTGATTAAACCGGTAGCTACCTTATTGATGACGAGTTCATCGAAATTTCCTCCACTGGCACCAATGGCTGTCAGGGTGATGGTGTTAGTACCCTCATCCAACCGCTGTATTGTAGTATAATTCGACCATGTTGACCAACTGCCTGTAATTGGAAAATCAATCGACGGAATCTTAACTATATCATTGACAGTGAGCTTCAGTGGCCGGCTGTTGGATGCCAATGAATAGCGAAATGCCAACTGGTAATCGCCATCTTCAGGCGCATAAACAGTCCATTTAATATAGTCGTTGGACATATTCGTGTAATCGGCAAAACCTTCTCCATTGTAGCCGGTTTGATTGGTAGCTATCAAAACACCAACCAGTTCAGCATCTTCGGCGGGATAATGTGTTATGCTTGGATTTACACTCACACTGACCGATGCCTTTATTGATTCGTCGTCGGTGGAGGCAGTTATAGTGGTTGTCCCACCTCCTACTGCAGTTACAAATCCATCCGAAGAAACAGTGGCTACTGAACTATTAGCCGATGACCAGCGTATGTTTTTATTGGTGGCATTCGTCGGTGTAAGGGTTGCTGTAAGTTGTTTTGTTACATTCAAATTCAGTTTCAAAGAGCCCGGTTTAATGCTGATTGCGCTAACAGGAACTGCGCAGCTACCTTCGGGAACACCGCAACCACAGGATCCGGGCACCAGCTTATCAGGGTCATCGGGACATAAATCAACGGGCTCGCCAGCAGCTACATATACAGTGGTGGAAGTATTGGCCGCAACATCAAAGGCAACATCCACCACGTGAACATTGTCTCCATCAAATGACTGAATTACAACACCATTAGTTGCAGAATAGCTACTTCCTTTGGGAACAACAAATCGAATTTTTCCACCCATAACCGGAAAAGGAAATTTATTCTCAACAGTGACTGAATTCGAGCTGGAAGTTCCATCGTTGGCCGATGTATAGGTCGATTTAAGGCGTGGTACCCAGGTAGATGGAACATTTACATCTCCGCTCGCTTTTGCTTCAATCAGACCAGTACCTCCTGCAGGAAGTGTAAAAGTTCCGGTTGTATTGTTAATCCGATAAATCATGTACTTCATTCCACCGCGCAAATCATTGCAAGTGTACGAAATAAGCGGTCCACCAGGCGTAATCTCCCAGGGATTTCCGTTTCCCTGTGCATGCCTGTCGCCCGACAAACACAAATTCAGCGGATGAACATTGTTAATAAAGTGATGCATACGGTCGTAATTATGTCCTGCTGTAAGTAAGAAATTGCCGCCTGAGCCGGGGCCATTCAGCCAGGCGATAGCATCATCAACCTGGTACTGATACACTTTGTTATTGGTGGCCGATAAACCCCAGGCATTGTTAAGCATCATAAAACGGGCA
The DNA here is from genome assembly GCA_024709185.1 of Paludibacter sp. Classification (GTDB taxonomy): domain Bacteria; phylum Bacteroidota; class Bacteroidia; order Bacteroidales; family Paludibacteraceae; genus Paludibacter. The sequence goes on along the minus strand of JANJXE010000170.1, from coordinate 1,404 downwards.
CTGCCGTATTTAAACGAATGACTTTGCAAGCCCCAGTAATCGTTCACAAAATCGGAGTTTTCCTGATCGGTGCCTTTGGTAAAATCATTACCATTCAACCCTTCGTGATCGCCGGGAACTGCAAAAGTTGCAGCCGATGCTTTAGCCATCCCAATAGTACCTATCGAACTTTTCCCGATGAAATACTCCACTTCACGGTGCGGATTATTGCGCACATTGTACATATTATCGCCGGTTTCAATTAGTATTTCAGCATCCATAATGTTCGACATCTGAACAATCAGACTTTTCCGCTGTAAAATTACATCGCTGTCGTATCCGCCCTGGTAAAGGTGTCCGTCGGAAATATGTACCACATAATACTCGGGTTTAAATTCCTTCACCACTTTCACTCCTCCAAATGAAGTTACCAAACCTTTTGAAGTATTCAGTATCAGGTCGTAACGATCGGCGGGTGTGCTAACCGGAACTTTAACGGCAATTTTTTGATTGTAAGTATTGCCCGAAACAGGATCGTACACCCAACTGCCAGTTGTAATGTTCATTTCAGCTGCAGCTATGGTCAGGAATTCGCTTTTCAGCTCAACAGAACTCACGGTTTGACCCGCATCGGCATTGAACCAGATTTCGAAACTATCGCCACTTTTTACAATAGCAGTCGTTGCACGCCAGGGATATACAATGTTCGCTGAGAATGATATGCTTGAAAAGCAAATCAGCAGGAGGAGGGCAGGTAATGCTTTAAATTTGAACATAATATTTTAATTCGCTTTGATATTGATTTTGGTTGTACTATTTGCATCAATATTAACAGTCATATCGACTATGTGAAAGGAATTTCCATCGAATTCCTGAATAACAATACCTGTTGAAACAGCATATTTTTTACCTTTTGGAAGTACGAAACGCACTTTTGCATGCTCAATCGGGAAATCGAATTTATTGACAATGGTCGCAGTATTAGTGGTATGGGAGCCATCATTGGCGTTGGCATAGGTCAGCGTAAGTTTAGGCTTGTACAATTCAGGCGATTTGCTGTCTTCTGGATTTTCGACATAAACCACCTGTGCTGTTGGGCCACCAACCGGCTGATAATTACCTGTTTTACCATCTACCCTAAATAAATTAAATTCCATATTATCGCGTACCGAGTTCACGATGTACTGAATGGGTTTATTATTGAGTAAGGATGGATTTTGGTTGGCTATGTGATGATTATGTCCATTCAGAATTAACCCGGGATTCGCTATGCTATCGAATACATTCAATTCCTTATTGCGAATGTGCATAGCACCTACTCTCAGATTTCCCATTCCAACCTGTTGAAGCCACTTACCAATAGCTTCAACTTGCTTTGTGGGTTTAAACCCGTGCCAGCCATTGTTAATCACCATAAAACGGCCA
>JANJXE010000133.1 GCA_024709185.1 Paludibacter sp. | reverse complement strand
CAATTTATTATAGAGGAAATAGAAAAGGCAAAAAATACTTCTGATCCGAATTTCTCCCGCTCTTTTGAGCATAAAATAAAGTACTTTGATGGAGCAGTTGGATACATAGCAGTTAAGTATTTTATTGTAAAAGATCAGTTTGGACAAACTCTGAAAGCGTATGGAGTAAATCAGGATATTACAGAGAAGAAATTACTCGAACTCGATTTGTTACGGGCAAAAGAAAAAGCCGAAGAAAGCAGCCGCTTGAAAACTGCCTTCCTGAATAATATTTCGCACGAAATACGCACTCCGCTGAACGGTATTCTCGGATTCGCCGATTTGTTTATGACCGACGGATTGACGCAAGAAGATAAAGAACAGTATTACACAATTTTACAACAAAGTACGAATCGATTGTTGCAAACCATTACCGATATCATGGACAATGCTGAATTGATTGCCAAAACAATTATCCCCCGCATCGAAGAAGTGCATGTTGCTTCATTGATAGCTAATCATGTGGAGAAATTGCAAGTGCGGTGCCTTCAAAAAAAAATCAGCTTGTTGGTTGAGATACCTCAAAACCTCTCTACGTTGGTGATACGTACCGATGAGGCACTGCTGGGAAAAGTATTTCAGCAGTTACTCGACAACGCATTGAAATTCACAACTGCTGGAAGTATCACTGTCGGATGTTTTGTGCACAGAACCTCATTACGAATTTTTATTAAGGATACGGGTAAAGGCATAGAATCCGATAAGCTGAGCGCCGTTTTCGAGCCTTTCTATCAGGAAGATACATCGATGACCCGCGCATATGAAGGCAGCGGGCTGGGGCTGTCCATCGCTAAAGGCATTATTGAAATACTGGGTGGACGAATTGAGCTCGAATCGGAAAAGGGGAAAGGTACCACCGTTTATTTTGAGATACCGCTGGATAAGGGGATTTAGTCATGAATCCGTGTCCATTCGTCTGTTGCCATAGTTAATAAGGAAAGGATTGTCTGTAATAGCCGGATTTTTCCATTCGCCCCGAAAAGTTCAGCGATGGTGGCTGGGTTGATATAGATTGGTTCAGGGTGACCCGTTGATAGTCATTACGCCCGATTGTTCACCCTTTTTTCCTTGCCCGGTATTCGCTTGGAGAAGTTCCCATGGTTTTTGTAAATAAACGGCTAAAGTAGAACGGGTCGTTGATGCCAATGAGCATACTTATCTGATTTATTTTCATGTCGGAAAAGTCCAGTTGATGACATGCTTCCTGGATTTTCAGGTGAGTGAAGTAATTCAATGGAGAGTATCCTGTTTTGCTTAGAAATAAAGTGGAAAAATGGGAAGGTGATAAACCGACATAAGAAGCAATGTCTTTCAGGGTAAGTCGTTTACGGACATTTTCACGCATAAAGTGAATTGCTTCATCCGTCACATCGCGCTTTGATTGCGGTTGATCGGAGTGGTTTACTGCCCGGTAAGTGGTCAGGTATTTCAGCGAACCAATGAAATAGAACAGGGCTGTAATGCTGAATTCAAGGTTGCTTCTGCTGTACCCGTTTTTCAACGTGTAAAATATTTCCTCAAACAATTTAAACCGGGTTTCCATCCTGGAATCTTTTTCCGGTAACACCAGCAATGGTTTCTCCAGCCCTTCAGCAAAGAACCCCGCTTTCTCACCATCAAAGTGAATCCAATAAATAGTCCATGGATTTTTGCGATTACTGCCGTAGCTGTGTGCTTTATATTTTGGTAAAATAAATACCTGGTTGGCATTTACTTTTTGTAGTTGATTATCGGTCTCGTACCAGCCCTCTCCTGCTACACAATACATCAGAATGTATTGTATCGCTTCTTCCCTGCTTCTTCTCCGGAAATGGAAGGCAGCATTTGGGTAAAATCCTATATCGGTGATATGTAGCAATTTGCCCAGACTGGTGTTTTTAAATTCTTCAATAACCGGAGCCGGTAAAACGATGGCTCGTTCGCCCGGAAATCCACTTTTTATTTTTGCCATTTATATATCAGATTAAAATAACAAGCAAATATAACGGAAATGTTGTATCGACCCAAAAATCGTAATATCGTCCATGTATATCGCAGTATATTCCAGCGCTTCAATTCGAAAAAAGCCGTTACTTTGCACCCTGTACGTTTAATTCAATTTCCATGAAGAAATTCAACAGCGCTTATATCTTTGCAATCTCAATGGTTTCGGCCATGGGTGGATTGCTTTTCGGCTATGACTGGGTGGTCATCGGTGGTGCCAAACCCTTTTATGAAAGATTCTTAGACATTACTTCTTCGGCCAACCTTCAGGCCTGGGCCATGAGTTCTGCCCTTATTGGTTGTGTTGCAGGTGCAGTAATCTCGGGGTATATGAGTGATAAATTTGGTCGGAAATGGCCTTTATTACTTGCCGCGATTCTTTTCACTTTGTCTGCACTGGGTACTGGTATCGCCAATTCCTATTTCATGTTCATTGTTTACCGTGTGGTTGGGGGAGTCGGCATTGGTTTAGCCTCGGCTCTTTCGCCCATGTATATCGCCGAGATTGCGCCATCGCACCTTCGGGGCAGGTTTGTTTCGTTGAATCAAATGACCATTGTAATTGGCATTTTAGCTGCCCAGGTAGTGAACTTGCTGATTGCTGAAAAGGTGCCCGACGGTGCTTCCGATGCGTTTATCCGTGCATCATGGAACGGACAGATGGGATGGCGCTGGATGTTCTGGGCCGAGGCTGTTCCTGCAATTGCTTTCCTGATTTTAATCTTTTTAGTTCCCGAAAGTCCGCGCTGGCTCATCAAGGCAGGTAAAACTGAAAAAGCACTTCCAACCCTTAGAAGAATAGGGGGTGAAGCCTATGCCAACGAGGAAGTAGCCACTATAAAAGCCACTCTGAATGATGGTAGTGAGAAGTTTGATTACAAAACGCTATTACAGTCCAAATACCGTAACGTGCTTGTTATCGGTCTGGTGCTGGCCGTTTTTCAGCAGTGGTGTGGTATCAATACAGTTTTCAATTATGCCGATGAAATTTTTACAGCAGCGGGTTATGGAGTAAGTGATACGCTTTTCAATATTGTAATTACAGGCAGCGTGAACCTCGTTTTTACCCTGGTTGCCATGTTTACAGTGGATAAATGGGGTCGCAAAAAACTTATGATACTAGGTTCGATGGGTTTGGCCCTGACCTATATTTTACTGGGCAGTGCATTCCATTTCCAGCTTCAGGGAATTGCAGTGTTGTCGTTGGTGGTTATCGCCATTGCCATTTACGCTATGTCATTGGCTCCTATAGTGTGGGTCATCTTGTCGGAAATATTTCCCAACAGAATCCGTGGGGCTGCTATGGCTTTAGCTACTTTCGGGTTATGGATTGCTTGCTTTTTACTTACATACACTTTTCCCTTGCTCAATAAGGGATTAGGTGCTGCGGGTACTTTCTGGGTATATGCCGGAATTTGCCTGGTTGGATTCCTGTTTGTGCTGCTGAAATTGCCCGAAACCAAAGGAAAGAGTCTGGAAGAAATTGAAAAAGAATTAGTTAAATAATTTCAAAGTTGAATATTATATCTCATGGAAGAAATAACTGGCTATCTGATAAAAACTACCGTTACTAAAAGTGAAGTACGTGCGTGGAGCGAAGACGTCGCCATTCCCACTTATGCAATTGGCAAGCCCGAAAAAAATCCGATTTTCCTCGAGAAGCGGGTGTATCAGGGAAGCAGTGGGGTGGTTTATCCCTACCCGGTGATTGAAAAAATTGAGGATGAGAAAAAGGATCAGATTTATAAGGCTGTCTTCCTCGAGAATGAGTATCTCAAAATCATGATTTTGCCTGAGTTGGGCGGCCGTGTTCAGATGGCCTACGATAAAATCCAACAACGTCATTTTATCTATTACAATCAGGTGATTAAGCCTGCTTTGGTAGGACTTACCGGCCCGTGGATTTCCGGAGGAATTGAGTTCAACTGGCCACAACATCACCGTCCGAGCACATTTTTGCCGGTCGATCATACCATTGAAAATAACGCAGATGGCAGCGTTACTGTTTGGGTAAGTGAAAATGAGAAGATGTTTCATCAGAAAGGAATGGCCGGATTTACACTGCATCCCGGTAAAGCCTATCTTGAAATAAAAGGAAAACTGTATAATCCGACTCCTGTTCCTCAGACCTTTCTGTGGTGGGCCAATCCTGCCGTGGCGGTGAACGATTTCTATCAGTCTGTTTTTCCGCCCGATGTACACGCTGTTTTCGATCACGGTAAGCGCGATGTATCGACCTTTCCTGTGGCAACGGGCACCTACTATAAGATTGATTATTCGGCCGGGGTGGATATTTCGAACTATAAAAATATCCCGGTACCAACTTCCTATATGGCTATCAACTCGGAGTTTAATTTTGTGGGAGGTTACGAAAACGATACACAGGCAGGTGTGCTGCATGTAGCCAATCACCATGTGTCGCCCGGGAAAAAACAATGGACCTGGGGAAATGGTGATTTCGGGAAAGCATGGGACCGCAACCTGACCGATGAGGACGGTCCGTATATCGAACTCATGGCCGGTGTATTTACCGACAATCAGCCTGATTTTTCCTGGCTCAACCCCTATGAAGAAAAGACTTTTACACAGTATTTCTTACCGTATCGTGAGTTAGGAGTCGTGAAAAATGCCTCGAAAGATGTATTGCTGAATATGGAAAAACAGGACGATAGGGTGATTGTAAAGGTGTTTGCAACCTCCTTACTTACTGATGTGAAAGTCGTTCTGAAGGGCAGGCATGAACTTTTCCGGGAAACCATTTCCATTTCTCCGGAAGAAGTCTATATTCGGGAAATTGAGGGTATTGGCATTTGTTTGGAGGAGCTTCAACTGATCGTGATGGATAAACAGGATAAGGTGCTTTTATCCATCCAACCGCTTAGCCAGGAATGCATTCAACCCGAACCTGCCAAACCTGCCTTATCGCCCAAAGAAACGCCCACCTGTGAGCAGCTGTATCTTACCGGCTTACACCTGGAGCAATACCGGCATGCCACCTACACAGCCACCGACTATTACCTAGAGGCATTGCGGCGCGATGCTTCCGATGTGCGGAATAACAATGCGATGGGTCTGTGGCTCTTGCGGCGCGGAAAGTTCAGCGAAGCAGAGGTGTATTTCCGAAAAGCTATTGAAACGCAGTTACAGCGCAACCCGAATCCCTACGATGGCGAACCGCACTACAACCTCGGACTTGCACTTCAGTATCAGGGAAAATCGAAGGAGGCTTATGATGCTTTTTATAAATCGTGCTGGAACTCAGCCATGCAGGATGCCGGATACCTCGGATGTGCGCAGATTTCCTGCCTGAATGAACGCTTTGATGATGCTTTGTATGAAATAGAAAAATCACTCATTCGCAACTGGCACAACCACAAGGCACGAATGCTGAAAACGGCTGTTCTGCGCAAACTCGGACGCAAAGAGGAGGCATTGAGCTGGCTAAAAGATTCCCTGAAAATAGACTTGTTCAATTTTGGTTGTCGGTTTGAGCATTATCTTTCGACAAATGATACCGCAGTGTTGAATGAGATGAACAGGTTGATGCGTGGCGAAATTCATACATGGGAAGTTGTTGCCCTGGATTATATTGCAGCCGGCATGTTTGATGAAGCTGTTTCGTTGCTGGAAGCAGGAACGGCCGTTTGTGCCACTTCTCCTATGACTTATTATTACATGGGTTGGGCGCTGTCGTTGGCTGGCAAAGATGCAAAATCTGTTTTTGAAAAGGCAGCGAGTCATGCACCTGAGTTTTGTTTTCCGAACCGGCTGGAAGCCATTGCAGCACTGACCTGTGCCTGTGAATGTAATCCATCCGATGCCAAAGCTCCCTATTATCTTGGAAATCTCTGGTACGACAAGCGACAGTATTCCGAAGCCATCTCCTGTTGGGAAACATCGGAAGTAGTTGATAATACATTTCCCACAGTTTTAAGGAATTTGTCCCTGGCTTATTTCAATAAGTTGAATCAGGTAGAAAAGGCTGTTGCATATCTTGAAAGGGCATTTGCACTGGATACGGCCGATGCCCGCATTTTGATGGAGCTGGATCAGTTGTACAAGCGTATTTGTCGACCGCATGCCGAACGGCTGGCATTTCTTGATCAATATTTCGGTTTGGTACAGCAGCGCGATGATTTGTACCTGGAGTATGCTACCCTTTGTAACCAGCTGGGCTATTATTCTAAGGCCAAAGAGCTGATTGACAACCGCATATTCCATCCATGGGAAGGAGGAGAAGGAAAAGTGCCGGCACAATATCAGCTGGCCAGAGTTGAGTTGGCAAAAGCAGCTCTGGCGGCAAATGACTTTAATGCAGCCCTGTCGTTACTCGAACAATGTTTGATATATCCACACAACCTGGGTGAAGGAAAACTGCATGGTGCTCAGGAAAACGACTTTCATTACTGGTTGGGATGTACGTATGAAGATATGGGCGACACAGAGAAAGCCCAGACCTATTGGTCGATGGCCAAAGATGGAATCTCAGAGCCGGCTGCTGCCATTTTTTACAATGACCAGAAACCAGATAAGATTTTCTATCAGGGACTGGCATTGCTAAAACTGGGTTTCAGGGAAGAAGCCAACGCCCGCTTTGATAAACTGATTGCTTTTGGCGAAAAGCATATCCAAGATCAAATCAAACTCGATTATTTTGCCGTTTCGTTGCCCGATTTGCTGATTTGGGACGATGATCTCACACTGCGAAATAAAATCCATTGTCATTATATGCTCGGATTGGGTTATCTGGGATACGGTAATCCTGAAAAAGCAAACTTTCATTTACAACAAGCAGCCGCAATGGATATCAACCATCAGGGGGTGCAGGTGCATATTCATTTTTTAAATGTAGGTTACATCACCACCTCCACGTCTTCCACTGCTCCTTCTTCTGCTTCCGGAACTGTATCTCTCGGGATGTAGGTGTGGCACTTGTAGCTGAGCGATATTTCCTGCGTGGGTTTGGTCGGGAACTTGCCTCGATAGTGCTTCAGACTTTCATCTTTCAGTACTTTTTCCATAAACAGGCCGTAAATGGGCAGGGCGGTTTTGCTGCCTTCGCCCAACCGGCCGGTGCGGAAATGTACGCTGCGATGCTCGCCTCCTACCCAGGCACCGGCAACCAGGTTTTTGGTGACGCCCACAAACCAGGCATCGGAGTGGTTCGACGAGGTGCCGGTTTTTCCGCCAAAATCGGTGTTGTAATTGAATAAATCCCATTCCCAAAGGGCTTGCGTGGTGCCTCCGGGTTCGGTCATCCCGCCTTTGAGCAATTCAGTAACTAAAAAGGCGGTCTGATAGGGTATAGCCCGTTTGGTGGTTTTTGCCGGGGTGTAAATCAGCTTTCCGTTGCGGTCTTCAATGCGTGTTACCAATACGGGTTCGGTGTGCTGCCCTTCGTTGACAATGGTTCCAAAAGAGTTGACCAGTTCGTATAGTGATACATCCGACGAGCCCAGACTCGTGGAAGGCATATCTTCGAGCGGTGTTTTAATGCCGAGTTTATGAGCATACTTTATCACTTCAGGAATGCCTACTTCCTGAGCAAGTTGCACGGCCACTGTATTGATGGAGCGCGCAAAGGCATGCTTCAGCGTCACACTTCCCCGGAAGGTCCAGTCGGCATTTTTCGGCTCCCACACTTTCGGTTGTCCTTTTTCGATGTATTCCCACTTCACGGGCTGGTCGGTGCGTTTGTCGCAGGGTGCAATGCCATTTTCGATGGCAGCGGTATATACAAATAGCTTAAAGGTAGAACCCGGCTGCCGTTTCGATTGGGCCACCTTGTCGTATTGCCAGAAATCGTAGTTGATATCGCCCACCCAGGCTTTTACATGACCGCTGGCGGGTTCCATGGCAATAAATCCGGTATGCAGGAAATGATTCATGTAGCGAATCGAATCCATGGTGCTGAAGGTGGTGTCTTTGCTAATCAGTTTATGATCAAATACCTTCAGACGGCGGGGTTTATTCAGGTAATGCCACACCGAGTCGTTTTCGCCATCGAATTGTTTCACCAAGCGGGCGTAATGACGGGTTTTGCGGGCAATATTCTCCACAAATTCGGGAATTTCCACACCCTGCTCATCCTGCCAGGGATTTTGCCCTCTCCAGTGCTCAAAAAAGCGGCGCTGAAGGGTATTCATCTGTTTTGCAACGGCCTCTTCAGCATATTCCTGCATGCGCGAATCGAGGGTAACATAAATAGTCAGCCCATCGTTGTAGATATCGTAACCGGTTTGCGCTTCCCATTCATCGAGAAAACGGGCCAGCTGCGTGCGGAAATAGCGGGCCTCGCCATCCGACGATTTCTCGACACTGTATTTCAGTTGCAGGGGAATCTCCCGCAGTTCGTCGCAGGTTTCCTGTGTAATCACTTTTTTATCGGCCAGGTTTTGAAGCACTACATTGCGGCGGGCCAGTGAGCGCTCGGGGTTAAGTATCGGACTGTAAAAGGTGGTAGCCTTGAGCAAGCCCACCAGAGTGGCACTTTGCAGGTAGGTGAGTTCCGACGGATGAACCTTGAAATAGGTGCGGGCAGCTGTATAAATGCCATACGAACCGCTGCCGAAATCAACGGTATTCAGGTACATGGTCAGAATTTCCTGTTTGGTATAAAAAATCTCAATTTTCACAGCCGTAACCCATTCCTTGGTTTTCATAATCAGCATGCGCAAGCCGGGTACGGAACCCAGAATTCCGGTAGAATACTGGTTGCGTGTCTTAAACATGTTTTTTACCAATTGCTGGGTGATGGTGCTACCTCCGCGTGGATTTCCGGTGAGGATATCCTTAATTGTTGCAATAACGCCTTGAATATCAATTCCGAAATGCCGGTAAAAACGTTCGTCTTCAGTGTGAATGAGGGCGTCAATCAGTTTGGGAGAAATTTCCTCAAATTTAACCGGCGTACGGTTTTCGGTAAAAAATTTACCAATCACTTTATCGTCGGAGCTGATGATAGTGGTTACCAGGTTTTGTTCGGGATTTTCGATGGCATGCAATCCGGGCGACTTTCCAAACAACCAGAGAAAGTTGATATCGACCATGATGAGGTACACCACAAACATCCAGCTGAGCGTAAAGGCAATGTTCGCAAGTTTGCGCCGGGGCGTCAGAGCTTTGAAACGCTGCATTCTCGCCTTCCTCCAGCGAATAAACCGAAGAAAATGACCTTTTAGAAACGCAAATGTATCGGGAAGTACTTCCTGTAACTTCTTCGAAAGAGACTTAAAGAAAGGTAAGATGTATTTCTGCATATGCAACGATTAAAATACGGTGCAAAGGTAGTGTAAATGAACTGATTTTTTATACCTTTGTCACTAATATTAACCAACATTTCAGTAGTATTTGTTGTTAAAACATCGGACGAGAATGACCTTCAATGTCCACCCAGTACTAATTTATCATTAAACATTAATCATTTAAAAAGATGCCCCGCCCCAAAAACAACCGTAGAATTGTTTCTCCGCCCCTTATGAAAGGTTTTAAGCCTTACGGCATTCCTCGTCGCGAGTTGGAGACCATCGTATTATCCATCGATGAATACGAGTCTATACGGTTGCTCGACTATGAAGGATTGTTGCAGGAACAGGCTGCTGAACGTATGAAGGTATCGCGGCCTACATTGACCCGTATTTATGAAAGTGCACGCCGGTCAATGGCCAAAGCTTTTGTGGAAGGGAAAATGATTGTTATCGAAGGGGGGAATGTGGAGTTTGATCAGGAATGGTTCCGGTGCGATCGCTGCCACAAACTCATTGGAGGAATCCACCAGCATCTGCCCTGTAAATACTGCGACCGGTACAACAGTGATGAACTTACACCGATTTACAAATTAAAAACCTGATAAAATGCGCGCTCACGAAATTGATTATGCCATTTACGGCGAAGAAATGCAGTATGTTGAAATTGAACTCGACCCACAGGAAACGGTAATTGCCGAGTCGGGAAGTTTTATGATGATGGAAAACGGAATCAGGATGGAAACCATTTTCGGCGATGGCTCGGAGAAGGAATCGGGCATTCTGGGTAAGATGTGGTCGGCCGGCAAGCGGGTGCTTACGGGCGAAAGTTTGTTTATGACCGCCTATCAGAATCAAAACTATGGCAAGGCGAAGGTGAGCTTTGCAGCACCCTATCCCGGCAAAATTATCCCCATCGATCTGACGCAGTTTCAGGGAAAGTTTATTTGTCAAAAAGATGCCTTTCTGTGTGCAGCCAAAGGTGTATCGGTAGGCATCGAGTTTACAAAGAAAATCGGCGTGGGACTGTTTGGCGGCGAAGGTTTCATTATGCAAAAGATTGAAGGCGACGGAATGGCCTTTGTACACAGCGGTGGTACGCTGGCCCGTAAAGAGCTGCGCGCCGGAGAAGTGCTGAAGGTGGACACCGGTTGCATCGTCGGTTTTACACGCGATATTCAGTACGATATCGAATTTATCGGCGGCATAAAAAACTCGATTTTTGGTGGCGAAGGCCTCTTTTTTGCCACCCTGCGCGGACCGGGAACGGTGTATGTACAGTCGTTGCCTTTCAGCAGGTTGGCTGGCCGCATCCTGTCGCTGGCAACCAAGCCCGGCGGTTCGCGGCGCGAAGAAGGTGGCATCCTTGGAGGATTGGGGAATCTGATCGACGGCGACAGAAGGTTTTAAGAAACTTGCAACTTTATTGGCTAAAAAACCATACTTTTGCACTCTATGAGAAACAGTGGTCGCATCAAATTTTTTACATTTACAGCCATCCTGTTGGTATTTGTACTGCAGGGAATATGGCTGTACCGTGCCTACAAGGAAACGGAGGCCAAACTGGAACTGGAGTTGAATGATGATTTTGCGCTTGCGGTGGAACAAGAGTTTATGAGCCGGTTTAAGTCCTTCGAAAAGGGTGCTGTGACGCAAATCCCCGGAGCATCACATCCGGAGGGAGAGGTGCTTTTTGATTCTGGAAAAGATACATTGAGCAACGAAAACCCGGGCGAAGACTTTGCCATCATCATTCAGGAGTATCTGTATTTTAATAAGAAACACATTTCTCTCGATACGATAGGTGCCATTTTTTCCAATCTGCTGGATGCGAACTCCATTCATGGAAAATTCGTTATAAACAGGTTTAACACCAAAACCGGGGAGCTGCTGGAAAGTACTGGCCCCAACTATGACGGAGTGATGAATGGCGCTCTCTATTCCGATATTATTCCCATCCGAATCGACAAAAGTGAAGGGGTACAGGCAGTACTGATTGCTCCACACCGGGCGGTGTTTTTGCAAATGGCTGTCGTTTTGGTACTTTCTATCCTGCTGATTTTGTTCGTTGCCTATGCTCTTTTCTACCAAATGAGTTCATTTATTAAAGAAAAGCAGTTGCGGCAGTTGCATACCGATTTTTCGCACGCCCTTACACACGATATGGCTACACCCCTGCAAACCCTGACCCAGGTTAATAACCTTCTTGCTAACGAAAAGCTGTACAACGATCCAGTAAAACGTGCCGGATATCTTAATATTGCTCAGATGCAACTGCTCAATCTGCAGGCACTTACCGATAGAATTCTTACCGTGGCAAAAGCAGAAAAATCGACCCTGGAAGTTAATTTGTCGTCTATTAATCTTCGCGAATTAGTGGAGCCCTTAACCGACAAATTCAGCATACAGGCCCGAAAGCCCGTGGAGTTTATACTGTCGTTCTCACCCGAAACCATACTGCTGCAAGCCGATGCAACCTTGCTTTCGAATGCAATCAGCAATCTTATCGATAACGCGATAAAGTACTCGGGCACTACCGTAAAAATCATCCTCCGTTGCGAACAAAAAGAAAGTGGAGTGTACATTTACGTCACCGACAACGGGTATGGCATCTCCGAAAAAGACCAGAAAAAAGTATTCACGATGTTTGAACGTGGGAAAGCGGTAGCACGTAAAGAGGCCAAGGGATTCGGGTTGGGTCTGAGCTATGTGAAAACCGTGGTGGAAGCACATGGGGGAGCTATTACCCTAAACAGTAAAGAAGGAGAAGGCACGGAGATCGTGGTGATGCTTCCCTGAAATATAGCAGGGATTACCCTTCAAATACTTTAATGCAGTTAATGGAAATTTGTAATCTAACAGGTCAATTTAACACATAGTAATATCCGCTTTCGCAATCACGTCTTATAAGAATTTTCTGATTAAACAATCTCTTGATTATATGTAGTTCTTCCATTAAAGTTAGGTCTGGAATAACATTCGGGTTTAGTATCTTCTCATTTTTATGATTCACAAAAATGACTTTGTCAATATTATTATTCAACAAAGAATCTATTTTTGGCTGATCTACGACATGTGAGGTGTAAAATTCCCAATACAAGGATTCAGACACATCAACTGGTTGATCTTCTTTTATACTATTAATGATACTCTCAAGAGGAACTGATTGGTCATACTTATCAAATATTCCAATAATTCTGTTCTTTTCCATAACAACTTCAATCGTTTGAAAGTTACTATGTTTTATAGAACAAACAATCATACAGTCATCATTGGTTCTTATCATATTATAAAATGCACTTTCTTCATGTTTACATGAGAATAAAAAAAGTATAAGGCTAATTATCAAGCCATATTCTTGAAATCTTTTTACCAGCATATGTCGTTCTTTTTATGTCTCCTATCTTAACTCTAACTTTATTTTCGGTATTAATTGCATCTGTCTCCGCAATTAAAATCTTTAAATATTCTAACTTATTATCAGGTAAGAGATTTAACTGATACTTACTTTTCCAAATACAAACAAATGACTTTAATTGTAAAGGCAATATTAGATTGACTTTTTCATTTTTATTTCCTATAAAAGAAAGATATTCAAGATTATTGAAGTATTGAAAGAACTCAGTATTAATAATCATATCACAATCTAAAAACATAGTTCTAATATTGGGACAAAGATTAAGAACATCTTTGATGTCTATAGCGCCATTATAACCAATGGAAATCCCTTCAATATTTGTATTAATAAACTCTTTGAACTTTGACTCTGGAAATCCCTCTATCACGTATAACTCTAATGATTCTTGAGATTCATAGTCATAAAAATTGTAGTTTTCTTTTATTTTATTGCTTTTCCAAATATAACCACAGGACTGGTTTATATACTCTTTCACTTTATAATCCATATTTTGATCTGTTTTTATCTGAAATTTCATTTCTTTTGTTATCCAGTAAATCAGTGTTTTTTTGGTTTGGCTTTTTCCCTTGTTCTTTTGCAGTATTATCTATGCCTTCTTGTGAGTTTGTGGTTGGTTTTAGGATTAAAAGTTGTAACTGGCAGTATTCTAACCAAAAGCAAAGTTACTTTTTTTTTGATTTTAAGTATAATATAACACATAGTCCTCCCAGCAGCAGGACAATAACTTCTAAAACCAGAAACCAGAAGTTTAAACCAGTTTTAATCAATTCTTCATGAAATAGTAAAGAAATAAGCAATACAATAATCATGACTATAAGAACAATAGATGTTAATTTAGATAATACTTGCATTTTCATTACCTTTGTTTTTTTAAAAATCGATGTGCACAATCAGCAAAAATGTAGCCTAATAGTATTCCTGATAGAAATATTAATAAATACTTGTAATATATTATTGATGAGTTTTTTAATATAAACGCATAAATAAGCAGATAGATAATAAATATTGTAAAAACTATGATATAAGAATAATAACACAGCCATTGAAGTATTTTATTGATTTTCATGGTTTTGTATTTTTGATTTTTTTACTTCTATCTCTGGATTTTTTGGATTTTTTTGGGTTTTTGCTTTAGCAGGCTCCTGCTTTGGTAGTTTTGGCTTAACAATATTATCATGTAATTCTTTACCTATAGCAATCCCTACAGCCACAATAGCTCCAATTTTCCATTCTCCAACCGGCCTTTTGGGATTTGAACCTCCATCAGGTTGAGGAGAAGGAATCCCTTTATCTAGCATTGCTTTGTGTTTTTTTGTAATTTCAAGATTTTCTTGAATAGACCTCTGATTTCTTCTTTTTTGTTCTCTTGCTCCATGTTGAACAGATTTTTCATATTTTACAATTTGTTTTTCATCCAAAACTTGATTTATTTCCTTAACCATTTTAGAACCAAAATATGCCGCAGCTATTGCAGTGGAAGCATAGACCACACTTTCAACAACAATTGGAATTATGGGTAGAAAAATGACAACTCTTCCGTCAGGGTCAACCGCATTCACCGGATTATTCCCACACCACGCATACGGACTAATGCTGTAATACTTTTCTGCCAGCGGATCCATGGTAGTAGTTCGCATAATCGCCGGATAATACCACCTTGCTTCGGAGTCGTACTCGTCGAGACCATGCATTTCAACGAATTCTTTACCGTTGT
>JANJXE010000065.1 GCA_024709185.1 Paludibacter sp. | reverse complement strand
GCAGGAGGGCACCTGCTTCAGTGCTGCTGCGTGAAAGATGTAATCGACGCCCCGCATGGCATTGTCCACGCTACGCTTGTCGCGCACGTTGCCGATGTAGAATTTCACCTTGGGGTTTTGTAACTGATGCCGCATATCGTCTTGTTTTTTCTCGTCGCGCGAGAAGATGCGGATTTCTTTGATGTCGGTGTTGAGAAAACGTTTCAACACGGCATTTCCAAACGAACCGGTTCCACCGGTGATTAATAAAACTTTGTCGTTAAACATGTGTATAGTGTGTCGTTAAAATTTTAATAACTAATTGTGGACTTCACTCTTTCCGTTTCAAAAAAATAGGAATTGCGTTAAACTATAGAGTAATTCGCGGTTTAAAATCACTCATTCGCGTCACCGGCAATTTACTATCCTGAGCAAGTACGCAGTTAATAAACTCATCACATTGCTCTTCACTTAAAATACCTTTGTGCAAAGCCTGGTATAAAAAATCCATAGTTGTAAAATAGGTGATGTTATTTTCTTCACAGTATTCTACAATATCTTTCAAATTACTACTTGCCAATACATCGTTGTGGAAGTTGCAGTAGGCCATGGCAGCACTTTCACCCAAACCGAATTGCTTCTGAAGTCGCATAAACTCCTGCCGTTCTTCCTTTCCTGGCTCCCAGGTCACAATCGAGATCGTCTTCAGTAGCCTGACAATGTTTTGAAGAATCACCCTGTGTGATGCCGCCAGTTCCCGGTTATAAACAATGTCCAGAATTATAAAAGAATAAGTCGGTAGTATCTGAGGAAGCAGATTCAGACACTCACCTTTGATGAAGTGAATGATAACATCAGAATCCAGTACAACTTTTACTTTTGCAGCCTCTGCTCTTTTCATTAACACTATTCCTTTTGTGTGGGGTCCGATCCGATTTTCGACAACAGCTCAATATAATGTCCTTCGGATATATATCCTTTATCAAAAAGGCTGCGGGCTTTTATTCCATAATCTCCTATCACAAGTCCTTCGTTGCCGGGTAAATAAAGGGTGGTATCGAAACCGTATTCTTTGGCCGATTTAATGACCGGAATGGATGCAAGGAGTTCGTATTCGGCTGGTGGAATTATTTTGAGCATTTTCAGGCGGATAAGTAATGCACTGCGCGAAACTTCAAAGTAATTTTCCAATCTTAGTATAGTTGCTATCGATATTGATTTTTTAATCAATTCGACTTCGGGTATCATTCGCTTTATTCCCATTTCGGGCATCAGAAACACCGATGCAAAATAGTCGGCCTCCTTCTCCTGTTTGGATGTAGAGCTGCTGCCCGGATTACAATAATGAACCTCAACCTGATCTTGCACAAACAGATGATAAAACTCGTGTGCAATGGTGAAATGCTGACGACCTACCGGATGTGATGAGTTGATTAGAATAAAATATTGATTTCCTTTTTTAAGACACATTCCAGAGAAATCGTCACGCAGCGGTCGAAACAAGGTGAGTATATTTATCTTAAGCAGCAACTGCCTGACAGAGGCAGGTTCGTAAGCCGATAACCCCCATTCGGTTCTTAACTCACTTGCTTTTATTTCGATAATCTCATTGGTCATGTTTGCTCAGATTGACCATCTTCAGGTACGATTTAATTACATCCTTGAAATCGGCTATTTCTTTCATATCCTCGTCCGAAAGGTTATCCATTCGGAACGAACAAAACAACGCATCTTTCAGTTTTTCTGAATCTGTTTCGTAAAAATCGGCTATATCCACTCCATACAAATTCGAAAGATCAATCAGAACCGGCATCGGTATTTCTCTGGTACCCAATTCATAATTCGACAAAGCACCCCGTTCAATTGTAAGAAATGCTGCCACCCGTTCCTGCGTGAAGCCGGACGCTTCCCGGAATGCCTTCAGCTGGTTTGTTGTTTTCATAAGATTGTTTTACTACTTAATTGCCTCTGTTAATCTGTTGCAAAATTACAACAAATTATTTGATTATATTGTTTTTTGCAACAGCTATAAATACTAATTTATTTTCATTGACACAGTTTTTGCACAGCCTCTGATAACTGCATGAACAGGTTCGATAACTCCCTGCACATGCAAAAAAACTCCCTGACGAAGCGAAATAATTGCCTGACGGTGTGAAAAAGCTCTTTGACGGAGCAAAAAAGCTATTCGACGGAGCAAAAAAGCTATTTGACGGTGTGAAAAAGCTGTTTGACAATGCAAAAAAGCTCTTTGACGGTACAAAAAAGCTATTTGACGGTGTAAAAAAGCTATTTGACGGAGCAAAATAACGGAGTGACGGAGCGAAAAAGCTCCTTGATGGAGCAAAAAAGCTGTTTGCGGGAGGGCGATGTAGTAACCGGGAAGGAGCAATTGCATGAGGTGAGGCTAAAAACCGAACTGCGGTTGCTGGAGTGCTAACCGCAGTTGGTCTATAGGGGTTTATTTTTTGTAGTTTCGGAAAATGAGTTTAGTTACTTTTTTATACAGCGGGCTGCTGGCTCCTCCTATTGCTTTGATATAGGTTTTGGAATCAGTGCCCACGTCGACCAGTCCGTTGAGGGGACTATAGAGTACGTTGAAACGATGGGTGCGGGCAGCTTCCAACTTCCCTTCTGCATCGATAACGGCAGTATTGCGGGCCGACAGTTCGTTGTAGAAGGCCCTCAGACCGTCGATGGAGAGGTCGGCTTCGTTGGGGACATACTGCGGGATGGCAGAGAGCAGGTGCACCAACTTGTCGAAGTTATCGAGGCGGGTGTCGAAGCTCATTTGCGACGAAGATATTTGTCGCACCGATTTGCCTTCGGCTTCGAGGGCAGCTTTTTCCTCGTCGGTAAGCAGGGCGCTTACCCGCTGTCCGCGCAGTTTACGCACCAGGTGAAGGGCGCTTTCGTCGGCTTCCTTTGCCGAGTCGGACGACCGCAGGGCGCTGTACACGCGGGTGATGCGGGGGCTGAGGGTGTCGAACAGGCGCTTGCGCTCGAATGTGGCTGTGGCACACTCCGATTCGGCCTGTTTGAGACCGGTCAGTGCATTTTTGGCAGTAGTGAAGAGGCTTTGCATCGCTTCAAGGCTAAGGCTGGGTTTCGCCGGTTTGTAATCAACACCAGATGAAGTGATAAACGAAATTAAACTCTCAAAATTGGTAACATTCCGGATGTGTCCGGATTCAGAATTTTTTGTCATACGAAATAGATTTTAATGGTTACAATTAAAAATAACGATGACAAATTTAGATGTAAATTGTTAAATTACCAAGCATTTTTATTGGTATTTTCTAATATTTTTTATGAAATGCGAAAATATTAGAAACTTGTTAGTGAAAAGTTAGTAAAATATTAGAAGTTCTGTATGTTTGAGAGAGATCAATGAATATTCCACCCATTTTTTTGAAGGTCATCAACCAATGTCCCCTTCTGTAAACAGTAATTGATATATAACTGAATATTCCGGTGATATTGACCGGAATGGTGGCTCACTTTCGTCGGAATATTCTGCTCCGGAAAAATTTATGACAATTCATCGAGCTTCACTTCTAACACATCTTTTACCCAGTTAGGTGTCCCTTTTGAATGATACAAAGTATAAATCAAATCTATAAACTCATTCGGATACAGTTGACAAACCATTGTCAGATTTTGAACTGAAAAATGAAGATCACTGATTGACTTTTTGGCAAATCCATAATCAGGAACAATCGCTGTATCTTCCTGAAACGAGAACGGAATATTGGTAATCGGGATATCTCCAATGGCTATGCCTTTTTTAAAAACATAACTCCTATAAGGCTTTGTTGCGGGATTATGCCCGTGAACAGGATTGTCAACACCCGATCGCGGTTGACTTGTGGTAAAGGTTGTCAACAGACAAGTATCTTCAAACAAGTGAAAAACTATCAGGTATTTGTTCTTCGTTTCAATTTCACTTAGTTTAAACTTTCCATAGTAAACAGATCCTGCCTTATACATGCACCTTCACTATTTACCAGAGGTTGAAACGCTGAATAACATCATGTCTCTCGCTTCCTGGTAGTTGAAGAACTTTACAGGATCGTCACTGATTAACTCTGACAAATCAAGCGGTAAGGTAGTTGTTTTACATTTAGCAAAATCGACATTATTACGTTTGCTAACGACATCCCACAGTGAGCCTTCCTGATGACTTAAATCAATTAAATCCTGAGCCCTTTTGTTACCAAGTTCTGAAACAACCTTATGAATAATTTCCAATTCATAATCGCTGAACAAACTGTTATCAAAACTTCTGGCAGGCTTAACTTCAACCGAATTTTCATCACGCTTTTTCAGCGTGATGTAGTCGGAGAAACTGTGATCTTCAGGATTATTTTTCAGGTAATAAGTTTCAGGAGCAACAGGCCCTTTTTCCCATACTTTATATTCAAGCCAGGTAATGGGTATTCCATTATCCAGCACAGCATATTCATCAATAAAATAGAGCAACTTGATGAGTTTAGTCTGGTGGAGTGGGCTGATTTTTTCAGACAGGTAGACCATCAAATTGCCAAGTTTCTCTTTGTTGGCTATGATTCCCAGGCTATTCATAAGAAGAATTTTTATAGTGTATCAATGAGTAATTACGGTCTCACAAATCTAACATCCGGTGATTTAGGTTGTTCGGTAGTAAGTGCAAAATTAGCACTAATATTTCGGATAGCCATATTAATCGACAAAAAAAATCGTACCCGACCTATCTGGTGATTTCCATTTGCGAAAAACTGGCGATTTTTAATTTGCTAATTACAAGCGTACACCTTCGGACAACGTAACCAGGTTGAAGAAATAAGACCTGTCAGAAATGATGGGTCTTTTTTTCATGAATGAACCACTAATCAATAGGTTAATAAACAAGTGCTGCTGTTTTTACAGAAACGACAAGGTATTTAAATACTGGTTGAGCTCGGCAACTGATTTAAATTGCTTCGAAATCCGTGGTGTTGAAGCGGTTTCTACCGGCTTCTTTTTTAGTTGCGTGCGCTTTACGGCTTCGACCAACTGACTGAGGTCTGTACGCAGATTGACTATCTTAACTTCCAGGGATGGATTGATCAGGATTTGATTATAGAACTCATCGGCAAAACTGCGCGTAATAAATGTCACATTACTAAAATCGATTTTCAGGGAAGTAAGGTTGTTGCGTAGTAAATAATCGCGTAAGTTTCTTGCTTCAAGTCTTGACCTTAACTCAATATTAATAAGTGTAGAGATGTCAACTACTTCATTCTTCACAGGAATATAATTACAGCTTACGTTTAATTTCTTCAACATCAACCTTAGTGTAGGTATCATCGTCTTCCTGATGTATTTCTATCTTACAATCAAAAAGAATTTCAAAAAAATCTTTTCTCTTCAGACCCAGATTGCGCAACGCATTTTTAATAATAAATTCAGGAACCGGGTCGACATGATTAAACCGGTTGAGGAATCTCTACTGACCGACTGGTTTTTTCATAATCCCTGTTGAAAACGATGTCCTGTAGTGTTTCGTTTATCCTTAGCAGTTTTTTCGTATCGGGGGCTTTCATTTTACGTTGTTTGATACTACGAACATCCCAACCGTTCTTTTGAAGGTCTTCAACCAATGTCCGTTTCTGCAAACAATAATTGATGTATATCTGAAATGTTTCAGAAAATGATTTTTCGGCTTCTTCCTCTGAATTACCGCTTGTGGATAAGTCTAACGCAGGGCAGTACATGATATAGGCATTGTCCTCCCTGAATTTATACAATTCAAGACTTACAGTCAACATGTGAGCTTTGCTGCTCAATTCGGCACGAAAAATACCTTTTGCCATACTTTTTTAATGCTAATAAATCTGGTTTGTCATCAATGTAGTCTGTGAAAATTTCAACAAGCTGATTGATGTTTTGTTCAATGAAGCGCAAATGTATTTATTAAATGAATGCAGAATGTAAATTAAAGACATTTTTGAGTTTTTTGGTCTTAATCAAATAACCATCAAATAAGATTTTATGCCCAAATTGGGATATAACCAGCGTATTTTCCGGATTTACTTTCAGGGTCATTAATTGAGTTTGTTTACATGTTGTTTAGCGTGGGAGCATAATTTCGATAAACACGTGCTTCAGGAGACCTTAGTTACGTTGAAACTTCCGACAGCTTTTTTAAACTTTTCGAACCCGGGAGATTTTCCCTGTCCTTCCAAACTTCCAAATCAGTCCAGTTTTTAGGAAAGCCCATGTCTTTAATATTAACTAACCTACCTCCCTGATTGATTGCTGATGACAACTTATTCCTAAAATCATTTCCCGGGCTGATGATATCCAGGAGGTATTTCATACAACTTAATACAGCAAAAAGTTTATTCTGCTTTATTTCACTACTGACTTTCCGCGACATAAAAGGATGAATAGTGTTGTAGGGCAACTGAATATGAACCATGAAGCGTCGATTCCAAATCCGACTGTGGTGGGCACAACTATTTCGTGATCCTGTTCCGGATTTGAGTTATCCTGAAATGGAAAGGTATAGGCTCGTAAACGGTAGTAACTAATGTTCGACAAACATTCAGTTGCTAATCCATTGTCGACTTTTAGCCCTCTTGACTGTAACTTCGCAATTTGACCGGAAATAGATAAAGGTTGTTTGGTGTATTTCATTCAGTTAAGGTTATTATACTCGAAGACCTCCCCGGGTGCGCTGTTCTTACGGGAAGCGTGGGAGGTCATATTGGGCGCAAATGTAAGATTAATTTTTGAGTTCACAATGATAAACTGAGTTTATTAACACAATTGATATGTTTTATATTGTAAGGAGTGGAATTTATGAGAGAATGTACCATTACTTTCATAACCATTCATCTGAGTACTTATTTCTAAATTCATCATTAATTTGTTGTAGTTTATAATATATTGCTTTTATGTCAGGATTTTAGCCGGCAGCATCTATCGTACTAATCTTACTCAGTTCACCGGATTCACGTAATGCTAATATACTTTGTTCGGAAAAGTATTTTATTCGTTTTTTATCTGTAGGTGAATCAATATCTGGCACCCAAAGATTGTTACTATATACAAATACCTCAGACCCTTTACTTGCACTGCCGGCATGATAGTTAATATCAAACGTACGTTGCCGGTATGAATTATATAAGTCCCTGATCGGCTCTACATTGTCGTAAGATACTATCCAATTAATGTGTTGAAGTTTGTCGATTGTTTTTGCAATCCTGACATGGTCATCATGTTTATAAAAATTGATATATAAAACGGGACCTTTTTTGTAATAGGGTGGGTCAAAATAAATCAGAGAGTTTTTGGGAATTTGATTAATTATTTTAGGGATCAACTTTACTGCATCTTCGTTGTAAATTTTAATTCTGCTTTTATATAATGCAATTCGTTGAATGCGTTTTATTAAGTCAGCTTTATTATATCTTGCATCTATTTTCCATTCTCCTTTTTGTTCTAGTCCTCCAATTACACCTGCATTTAAAATCCCCGAACGATTAGTTCTATTCAAAAAGAATGTTGAAAAACCGACATCTAAGGTATCAAAATCATTTTTGTTCTTTTGTACTTCTTTTTGCAGGTTCCATACATCAATGTTTACAGGCGTGTCATTTATCAACTTACATAGCTCATCCTGTTGATTTAGCACACTGTGCCAAAAACAATAAACAGTGTAATCAAAATCATTTATATGAATAACTGAGGCATGTTCATTTATCAATAATGAAAGTGCAACTGATGCACCACCAGCGTATGGCTCTACGTAATGCCCACCATTTAAGCTGTTAGCTTTAAATAGCAATTCTATGTATTCTGAAATCTTACCCTTACCACCCGGGTATCGTAATGGTGAAAAGAACTCCATAATTTATGTTTTATTCCCACAATTTTAGAACAAAATATTGAATATTATCCCAAGCCAATTTTAAGTCAGTTTCTGTTGGGTTTAAATGTTTATTGTGTACATATGCATTAAATGTGTCGATTGAAAGTATATGATTATTATTACCTAAAGCATTTCGAATTCCCTTTAACTTCTCCTTATCTAAAATTGAATTACTTTGCATATAATCAGCAACAACAGTTACTTTCTTTCTCAAACTGTCATTTTTGTTTGCCCCCGTTATATTTTTTTCTTCAATATAATTATCAATAGACAGTTCAATAAAAACTCTGAAAGCAATTGAACCGCAATTGCAAAAGTCTCTTAAATCTAAGTCCTTTAACTCTCTGTAAATTTTATTGATCCGGGGCTGATTGATTTGTATAATGCAACTTTTGGGTATTAAGGTGTTTCTAGCTGTGGATAATCGGCTGCTTTTCGATTTTAGTGATGAAATTACAGGATTTCCCTTTGACTTTTGGGGAGGATTAGGGGTTGTCAATTCCCAACCTGCGGATAATTCATTGGCTTTATCTGGCACATCACTTTTCTTAAATGTCTCAATGTAATTTAATCTATCATCCTTATAGTAAATTTCTTTTACAGTAAAATCACTTCGTAGTAAGTCCTTTGCCATTTTTACAAGAGGTTTAGTAACCTCTTCCGGAGGCAGCTTTGTATATAGCTTACCATCTTTTATATCCAACCCAACAACACTTCTGAAATCCGGATCAGTCACGAGCCTTTGAACACTAGAAGAAGGCAATTTATTTAAGTCCCTTTTCAAATCGGCGTCTAAATCCTGTTTGCTTAAGAAATCAATCACTTGCAATGCATAGGATGATTTTCCTTCTACACGTTCTTCAAATCTATCTTTCTGTTGGGCGTCCCACGACACAACTCCAATTCCATCGTTGGCACCTGTGTGTTTTAGTTTAATCCATCTGTTGGCAAATTGTTCATCATCAAATACCACACAAGGCAAGTCCTTAATAGGATTCAAATAGAATCTTTCGCTAAGTTTCCTGAATGCATTTAATAATGATTTGTGCTTATCAGGTATTAAATCCGGATTTGCTAATAATTTTAATGCGGTTATCCGGCGATTTCCCTCTAAGACATTGTACTGTCCTTCAGATTTTTCATGTTTTACAACTATTATTAATTCAGAGGGATTAAGTCCATTGTCTAGAATATCCTGGGCTAATTTCGAAAGTCTCTGCCCCTGATCATTAATCATTTGAGATATTGCCTCTCGTTGACTTCCCACCATTTCAAATCGCGGATTTTCAATATTCACACTTAAAAGGGATAAATCAATGTTTTTTTTCTCTGAAGTCATATTGTAGCTCGTTTTAAGGTTATATTAAAATTTTCAGCTATTTTAATTGATGTAAGAATTACCAGTATTGTTTAATCAGTTCATCAAACTCTTCAATAAACTGATCTACTTCAGACTGATTTTCTGCAATCCACAAATTTATTACATTACTACATCCTCGTCCCCAATATTGTTTTTGTTGGTTAAACCATGACTTAGCTTTTTCCCTGCTTTTTATATCAGTAATATCTTTTAATTGATAATCACGAAAAGCAATCTGTTTTATGTAGCCACTGCATATTTTATCCCAATGCGGTGAACTTTCCGGCAATTTATGTAAAAACTTTGCAAGTAGTCTTTCAGGAGATTCATTTCCGGGTAACAAAAGAAAGTGCTTGAAATTCTTCAGTTTGCGCATATTTGAAGCTTCAGTCCTTACATCTCCATCTAAAACGATAATACTATTAGGGTATTTAAAACCATCAATGTTCTTTTTTGCTAATTCCAAATAATTACTACATCCCATAGTACAGGAAACAAATTGCAATATAGAAGCCCTTCTTTTCAACAATGCCTTTGCAAATATTTCACCTTCTTTGTCCTCTGTATATACATTCACCTTTTTTCGTTTTTGCTTTGGTGATAATTTTACATTAAGCTTTTGTTTAATTGCTTCATATGTAACACCTTCAATCGCCTTAACATTTATATCTTCCTTTTGCAAATATATAACTTTTATCTGATTGGAGATATGGGGGTTTTCCTGATGTAAACACACTTCTTTTAATATAGTGAGAGAATGTGTAGTGAAAATTACCTGAATAGAATATTTTGTTGAGAATTTTCGTAATGCTTCAACTAGTTTCAACTGAGAGGCCGGATATAATGTGGTATCCAATTCATCTATTGCAAGAATACCGCCCGTGTATGCTTCTTTATACTTCTCTTTTAGACGTTTAAATGACAAGATGGCCAATAAAATTTTACCAATATTATCCTGACCAGCTGAGTTCATTTTCCAGTCGTAATAAGAAGTATTGGCTCCAAGTGTATTTTTCTGTTTACTTTTCAAATAGTCAACACTTATCATTTGCCCGTCAGGTATTATGAGTATCTTATCATGCCATTCCTTATAAAAGGTGAGTTCATCTTCAGTCAAAGTGATATCAGTACTTGAACCAATATTTACATCTTCACCTATTGGAAATAAGCGTGATAGACTTAAATAAATTACAGGTAGTTGTATGTAGCCTGAACCTTTTGTACGTTTGCCTTTTTGCCAAAATCGAATTGCTTCAGATGATTTATCTCGTTTAATACTTTCAACCGTAAATTCGGGCTCAGTTACATTATTCAATGTCAATGTCCATTCATGACTTTGAGCTTTATCAAATGCTTCCGATAATTTAAATTTCTCAGCAAATGATGAACGGTAATTTCCTCCACAAAGAGGTATTTCACCAAATAATGGATTTAGCTTGTCAGTTATTGAGAATGGCTGACTAAGCATTCCCAAAACAGTCGTTTTTTGAGTTCCGTTTTGTCCTGCTATAACAGTTAGATTTGTACCCAATGTAAACCTCACATCATCAAATCCTCTAAAACGTTTAATGTGCACTTCATTTATGATCATGATATTTTTATAGATTATGAAATAAATATGATTTCAGATCAATATTTTATAAATAGCATTAAATTAAATGGCATTTAAACATGCCAAATTGTCACTTGTCATATCGGCTTAATTATTGATTTGTTAGACATATAGGTCGGTTTGAAAATCTACCTGGTACAAGACAAAAAATTTTCTGCCAAAACAACTCATTGGATTAGTTCGAGTTGAAATAAAATATTTACAAAATGGCATTTTCATTACAAACAGTCCAA